>NZ_BAAADJ010000052.1 GCF_039522365.1 Bacillus carboniphilus
AAAACAAATTAGAAATGAGTCCTGTAGAATATCGTGAACAAAAAGCAGCTTAATATTAAATAAGTGTGCGGATTTTGGTGTGTCCACTTGACAGGGTCACGAACACTGACGATTTTCGCACTCAAAACCAAATTTTCGCACATAGGAGCGTGGCCACCTGTAATTTCTACCTATTAAATTGATCAAACCATCCCTAAAGTGCTGTTACACCCCCTAATAAGCACCTTACATCCAAATATTTAGTTAATCTAGAATGAAAAAAAGCTTACTGACTAAAACCACGCGGATTTTTTAGCAATTTGAAGAAATTCTGCATTCTAACCTGTCCCACCGCCTCCCCCCCTGTCCCACCTCACAATGGGCCCTTACAATAGGAACAATGCCCAAGCCTTTTTCATATTTTGTTGAGGAAAGTATAGGAAGTATTTGTTGAGGTTGGACAGCTATATTGTTCAGTTTCCTTTTAATGTCGTTGGCGTGTCTCATATATAATAGTTCGGAGGTATGAAAAATGAATAATTTCCAGAATGAGCTTCAAATGTTGAATGTTGGCGATTTCCAGGCTTCCGAAGCCGTCCCTTGGGATCCAAACCAATACTATACAGATCAAGACAGACAACTTATATTCGGTGTCGGTTTCAGATGTTTTAGTTGTTTTAGCTGCTTTAATTGTTTTAATTGCTTTAGCTGTTTTAGTTGCTTCAATTGCTCAAACTGCTCTCGTTGCCATAATTGTGGTGGCCGTTGTGGCCATAATTGCGGTGGCAATTGCGGTGGTCGTTGCGGCGGACGTTGTGGCGGTCGCTAAGGCAGTCAATCATTCTAGCTTTCGTAGAAAACCCTTGCATTTGCAGGGGTTTTTCTATTTGAGATTAGACATATGAGACAAATTAAGATTCATAGGATAAAAGAGGAAATGGAAAACGATGGCTTAGAATTGAGCAAGCTTTGGAAGGAGGAGCGGGATGACAAGTTTGAACCCTTCTATGCGTTTGAAAGTGAAAAGAGATACTTTTTTTCTCCCTGATCCAAACAAAGGTGTGTATTTTCGAAATAATGTAAGCTCATTCCATATGAAAGGTCATGCAATAGATCAGTGGGTGAACAAGCTGATCCCTATGTTCAATGGTGAGTACACGTTGGCGAACTTGACAAATGGGTTGCCAGGGCCCTATCGAGACCGTGTGTATGAAATAGCAGAAGTGCTTTATAAAAACGGGTTTGTCAGAGATGTAAGTCAAGACCGCCCTTCGGAGTTGGAAGAAGAGGTTTTAAACACATATGCTTCTCAAATTGAGTTCTTGGAAAGCTTTGTAGACTCAGGTGCCTACCGTTTTCAAACCTATCGACAGACCAAAGCGTTGGTAATCGGTTCTGGCCCTTTCTTTGTCTCACTTGTTGCTTCATTGCTTGAATCTGGATTGTCAAAGTTCCATGTGCTGATTACAAATTCAGTACCAACCAACCGCCAAAGGTTAGAAGAAATTGTGGTTCATGCACGTAAAACAGACCCCGAGATAGCAATAGAAGAGGTCCTCCTAAAAAAAGAGGAGAACCACTCTTGGCAGGAGATAGTAAATTCATTTGAATCTATCTTATATGTGTCGCAGGAAGGTGAAATAGAGGAACTGCGAGCTCTTCATAAGATTTGTAGGAAAGAGAAAAAGCGATTGATCCCAGCCTTATTTGTAAATCAAGTGGGTATCGCGGGGCCTCAGATTCATCCAGACTCTGAAGGATGCTGGGAATCAGCGTGGCGAAGCATTCATCAATCGGTATTTGAAAATAAAAATCAAACAAACGGTTTCTCTCCTACAGCAGGAGCGATATTGGCCAACCTAATGGTATTTGAATTATTTAAAAACATGACCGGGGTTACCAAATCAGATCAACTCAATCAATTCTTTTTACTGGATCTAGATACGATGGAAGGAAGCTGGCACTCATTCCTGCCTCATCCGCTAGTGACCGGACGTTTTAAGGCAGAATGGGTTCAAGATTTTGACCTACAGCATAAACAAAATTCAAGTAGAGCGGAATCTAGTAAAATCCTTCTTTTACTCAGCCATCTGACATCGGCGGAATCTGGCATTTTTCATATTTTAGGGGAAGGGGACTTAAAGCAGTTACCGTTAGCACAATGCCGCGTTCAGGTAGTTGACCCTTTGTCGAAAGGGCCAGCAGAGCTATTATCAAGCGTTATCTGTGCGGACCTTACACACGAGAAGGCCCGGAAAGAAGCGGGTCTAACTGGAATAGAGGCGTATTTGTCACGTATGGTTGATGAGTTTCTTAAGACTCTGCCACCAAATCAAAACCTCATGAAAAATGAGGAATATGTTGGTGTAGGAGCGGGAGAAACAATGGTAGAAGCTGTTTCCCGTGGTTTGGAAAAGTGTCTAATAGAGGAATTGAACAAGCAAAAAATAAATAATCAAACTGTCTACCGGGTACACACAAGTGAACTACAAGATGAAGCTTGCCGGTATTATCTACAGGCACTAACCACGATAAAGGGTGCACCTATTTTAGGCATCGGAGAGGAAGTATTCGGCTTCCCAGTGGTTTGGGTAGGAACGAATAATCGATGGTACCGAAGTGTCGGTTTGAATACTACTCTTGCGTTGAAAAAAGCCTTACAACAAGCACTAATGAATTTAGAAAATCAAAAAGCATTAGCTGATTCTTCTGTCCATCTGGTCGAAAAGGAAACGCAAAGCCTTGTCATTCTCAACAGTGAAGAAGTACAACAGTCCGAGGTCTTAAAATCAGCCATACAGACCTTAGAAAGGAACGGTAAAAAACTCGATGCCTTTGAACTAACATTGGAACCGCTATTGAATAAGGAATGGATTGGTGCGTATGGTGTCTTGCTGCGAGAGGAGGAATCCGGATGAGTGCAGTCATAGTCGTTATCGGGGAAGGATTTTTAGCTGACTACGTGTATGACGATTTGTCATCCCAACACGAGGTAGTTCGTCAAAATGATTTCGAAGCAAGCCTGCCAGAAAAAACTGAATTAGTTCTAGTATTGCACGATAGCTGGAAACCTTCTATTCATCAAAGAGCGGAAAAGGTATTACGACGTACTCGAATTCCTTGGCTGCGAGGCTTCGTTTCATTTGGGGAAGCCGTGGTCGGTCCGCTCGTTCGTCCAGATAAAAAGGGGTGCTCCCAATGTGCGGACACCCGACTTCTCATGGCAGGTCGAGACCGTAAAGAGATGTTGGATATGAAACAGATGCTAGCTACAGACGGAGGAGTACCTCGGGACGCATGGGCAACGAGGACGGGAATTTTACAAGTCACCAACTTACTTGCTGCAGAGGTCCAAAGGATATGGCAAGGTGATGAAGCACTCTCTGAAGGAGGGTTATGTCTAATTAACCTACAAACACTCAAGAATTCATGGCATACTTTTCTGCCGAATCCGTTATGTCCAGTTTGTAGTCAAATACCCGAGGATTCGCCGGAGTTAGCCCGAATTTCCCTGAAACCAAGTCCAAAGATTGAAGGAAGTTATCGCTGCCGCTCTATGGACGACTTAAAAAAAGTACTAGTGAAAGACTACCTGGATCAACGGACGGGTGTTATGAATGGGAAAATGTATGATCTTGTCCCGCCATTTGCCGATGTAGGTGTAAACCTGCCATTATTAGTGGGTGACGAAGGAGTAGCTGGCCGAACTCATTCATATGCCGTAAGTGAATTAACCGCTATTTTAGAAGGCTTAGAGCGAGCATGTGGGATTTCACCCCGTGGGAAACGAAGCGTTGTCTATGATAGTTTTAATAACCTGAAGGATCAAGCACTCAATCCGTTAAAAGTAGGTGTCCATGCAAAGGAACAGTATGAACGTCCAGATTTTCCATTTAAACAGTTTGATCCAGATTACCCGATGAACTGGGTATGGGGCTATTCACTACAGGAAGACCGACCCATTTTAGTACCAGAGTTGCTTTCCTACTACAGCATGGGCTGCGGGCATGGATTTGTCTATGAAACCTCCAACGGATGTGCAATCGGAGGAAGTCTAGAGGAAGCTATTTTCTACGGGATTATGGAAGTCGTGGAACGTGATTCCTTTTTGATGGCTTGGTACGCCCAGTTGCCACTACCTCGTCTTGACCCTCTTTCGGCTAACGATCCAGAATTACAATTGATGATCGACCGTGTACGCGCAACAGGAGGATATGATCTCCATTTTTATAACTCGACAATGGAACATGGAATTCCAAGTGTGTGGGCGATTGCAAAAAACAGGAAGGAAAAGGGATTGAATCTCATCTGTGCAGCCGGAGCTCATCTGGACCCAGTAAGGGCAGTGAAAAGCACGATCCATGAAATGGCTGCCATGATGCTGACCCTTGACGAAAAATTTGAGAAAAACCAGGAGGAACTTGTGCGAATGCTACATGATTCTACCCTGGTTGATACCATGGATGATCATGGGATGCTGTACGGTTTGCCTCAAGCAGAAGAGCGCCTAAATTTCTTGCTAGACGATAATCGTCCACTGAGAACGTTTGATGAGGAATTCAAGTGGCAGTCCACTCATGCCGATCTAACCGAAGATCTTAAAGAAATTCTTGATAGATTTCGCGAGCTAAACCTCGATGTGATTGTAGTGGATCAATCAACATCGGAAACAAAACGAAACGGACTACATTGCGTGAAAGTGCTGATTCCTGGGATGTTGCCAATGACATTCGGACAGCATCTGACGAGGGTAACAGGGCTAGAAAGGGTGCTACGGGTCCCAATGGAACTTGGTTATACAAAGCGACCGCTGACCCTTGATGAGCTCAATCCACATCCACATCCGTTTCCATAAGTAGGAGGACAGGAGGATGGAACTAGAGACATTTCTGCACAATTTACATTTTGACATTGACAAGGTAAGCCCACCGGACTGGGAAGTGAACTGGGAAGACGCACCGCTTCCATATAAGCTCTATCGTGGTTTACCAGTATTTCCATTATCGCTGGAGGTACCACTTACACTGGAAGAATGCGATGTCCCCAAACAGCCTACCCTACAGAGAATTAGCCATTTTCTCTGGTATACATTTGGTCAAACTCAAATTTCTCAGTCACCCTCCAGCCCAAATCAAGAGTCGGAACTCATACAGTCGTATCGGCGGTATGCTCCTTCTGGCGGTGCTCTGTATCCAAGCGAACTGTATGTGTATCTAAAGCTGGAGGAATTACCTGTTGGAGTTTACCATTATGATGTAGCACACCATCGTTTAGTTTGTTTGCGAGAAGGCAATTTTGATTCATATATAGCTAGGGCTCTTGGTCATCGTTGTGATTTGTCGGCTTGTTTTGGTACCGTTTTTGTGTCGACAATGTTTTGGAAAAATTTCTTTAAGTACAATAACTTTTCCTACCGTCTGCAAGGGTTGGATACGGGTGTGGTGACTGGACAGTTACTGGAAGTGGCCAAACGGTTTGGTTTTGATTCAAGTGTATATTTTCAATATCTAGATCGAGCAGTGAACCATCTACTTGGACTAAACGATGAAGAAGAGAGTGTCTATGCCGTAATCCCGCTAACCGTGGAGCCTATGATTTGGTCTATGGGAAGAAAAGGGGTAATTTCAGATACTGAATTGTGTCATGAGTTAGAACCGATACAAAATCATCACTATGTACAATCACAGCGAACGAAACCCTTTCCGATGATAAAAAAGATGAATGAAGCATCCATGCTAAAATCAACTCAATCATTTGGGCACATAAAGGCAAGGGAAAGTGTAAACGGTGAGAGTCGAGTGGTACCTCTCCCTCGAATGGAGCGGTTGTCGTATGATTTAGCATCCGTTTGTAAAAAACGATTTTCACCGGATATGGATTTTAGGATTGGGAAGGTAAGTAAAGAGCAGTTGGCTACTCTACTACAGGAAGCAACGTCTGCGAACTTGTATCGAAATGATTTGGATGAAGCTAATCAGAAGCAAGAGTCCCGTGTTTCCCTCTATGTATGCTTGAACAATGTTGAAGGCATTCCGGATGGTGCTTATCATTATGATAGCGCTGCTCATGCATTACGAGAGATTGAGCTAGGTGATCACCGACTCTTGTTGCAAGCTGGCCTTTCTGCAGAGAATGTAAACCTGTACCAAGTCCCCTTTTGCTTTCATGTGATAGGCGATAAGAATCACCTCGCCCCAGACCTGAAGTTCAGAGGATATCGTATTCAACAGATGGAAGCGGGGATGCTTGTACAACGATTACTTTTAGTAGCGTCAGCCCTCGAACTGGGAGGACATCCACTACTGGGGTTTGATGCAAAATTGTGTGATGAACTATACAAACTCGAAACACAAGGAAAAACGAGTCTAATCCAAATTCCAATTGGTCCCTATCAACCTCGGGCTTGGTTAAAGGGGAGTTTGCGATGCTAAAGATAAGTAGGGGCGGTGCTGTTTTCTTCAAAACGGAAGGAAGCAGATGAACCGGCCCTTTTCTTCTACGTCTCCTTCAGCAACCATTCCTGCTCAAGCTCAAATAGCATGCTCCACTTCTTTTCACGGATCCACTCTAATAACTCAACCACTTGTTCATTCTTATAGTGAAGTAAAAACTTCAATATCTTAACTACATCAGAAGACTCCAGATTTCCAGGCTCATATTTACGCTCTCTCTTTAAGATAGTTTTTAATCTTGAAATCAATAGAGGAATCTGTTTCTCATCCCCATGTTTCAAAATAGCACTCAAAGCGTTCAGCTTTACGGCCGGCGACCGATCATTCAAGCCTTCCTCATAGACCTTCATGTATGTTTTTCCACCTACGACCTTTAAAATGGCGATAGCGGAAGCTCTCACTTCTCCCTTTTTGTGATAGAGCAATGGGTCTATTCTTTCTAGTACTTTCGTTGAGCCGATCCTGCCCAGGGCCCCAAGTGTATATTCAATATCATATGGATTAGAATCTGCTTTTAATAACGATAATAAGGTATCCTCGACTTCTTCTTTTTGATACCTTCCTAAAAGCCGAATCGCTTCATGTCGGACCTGCCAATCTTTGTGTTCGACAAGAGGTAAAATCCTTTTCAACGCCGGGACATACTCACTTCTCACGATATCCTCGAGTAGACCATCACCGACTATATACTTGTCGGTCTCGTAATCAAGCCGCTCTTCAAAAAATGTAAATACGTCCATCTCGTTCGTGTTCGTGGCAATTTTATTTAAAATATTGTAAACCTTACGGCGAACATCCTTATCAAATGCCTTGTTGGAAGAATGAACGGCAATCAGATTTTTCAAAGGTTCAATACATTCCTTGTCAGCCAATTGTTCAGCTTCATTATAGGCTTGTTTCGATATAACAGGCACATACCCATTAAATTCGGGGTCAAACACTCTGGTTGTATCATTCATTCGATTGATTAAATCAATGACATATTCCTTTTTGTCCAAAATAAAAACCCCCTCACCACTTAGTGAAGTCTTTTTATTAGATTTTAATAGTGTGCGACAGTTAGCCTTTTCTATGATGAAAGCTGGGGGACAGGTTGGCCATGATGACCGATAGTCAATTTTTATATAAAAAAAGAAAAGATGTGAGTTTATTGCAATTCGACTCACATCTTATTGTTCCATATAACAGAAACATGTTAGATGAACATATAAAGGCAAGATAGATGCTAGATTTGGACTTTAGCTCGCCTTACTTGAACGAATCATCATGTTCTCGCCTTCTTTACGCTCTTTTGCATATTCTGCTGTCGCAGTAAAGAGTGCATCAGTGGATGAATTTAGTGCAGTTTCACAAGAGTCCTGTAAAACACCGATGATAAAACCAACACCTACGACTTGCATAGCAATATCATTTGAAATCCCGAATAAGCTACAAGCTAGGGGAATGAGTAATAGAGATCCACCAGCAACACCTGAAGCACCAGCAGCGGATACTGCGGAAAGGATGATAAGAATAACCGCTGTAGCCATATCGACCTCAACGTTAAGTGTATGAACAGTAGCCAGTGTTAAGACAGAAATCGTAATTGCTGCACCTGCCATATTAATCGTCGCACCCAATGGGATGGATACCGAATACGTATTCTTATCCAAATCTAGTTTTTCACACAATCTCATATTCACTGGAATGTTTGCAGCTGAACTGCGAGTAAAGAATGCTGTCATTCCACTTTCTTTTAAGCATGTAAAGACTAGAGGATATGGATTTTTACGAATATGGAGATAAACGATAATTGGATTCACGATAAGAGCTACAAAGAACATACAGCCTAGTAGAACGAAAAGTAATTTTCCATAGTCAAGTAATGCTGAAAGCCCGTTCGTTGCAATGGCATTAAAGACAAGTCCCATAATTCCGATTGGCGCAAAATTGATTACCCATTTCACTAAAGTAGATATCGCATTCGAAAAATTCTCCAGCATGTCTTTAGTCGAATCGGCTGCATTTCTTAATAAAACACCGAGCAGGATGGCCCAAGCTAAGATACCAATATAATTGGCATTGATGAGGGCATTAACCGGGTTATCAACAATGTTAAACAACAATGTTTGTATCACTTCTACAATACCGCTAGGAGGAGTTAAATCTTCAGCACCTGTCGTAAGTGTTAATGTAACTGGAAACAGATAGCTTGCAACAACACCAACTAATCCAGCTAAAAATGTACCAAGGGCATATAGGACAAGGATCGATTTCATATTCGTTTTTTGGCCACTTCTATGTTTAGAGATGGCGTGCATCACAATGAACAAGACTAAGATTGGGGCAATAGCTTTTAAGGCACCTACGAATAAATCACCGAAAATGGAGACCCATTTTGTTGCTTCCGGAATCGTTAAGGCCAATACCATACCAATCACTAATCCCAAAAGTATTCGTTTTACTAGACTTACTTGGTTCCACTTGAGTACCATATTTTTCATTTCTTTTCCCTCCATTTAAACTAAAATTTTTTGATAAGTATCATATTAGACAGATATTTTTCTTAACTGATTTTACCTAGCACTCACTCCTTTACGAAAATAAAAAAACATACGCATCCCTCAAAAGGGACGAGTATGTTTTACCCGTGGTTCCACCCAACTTTCCATAAGTGCATACTTATGGCTCAAAAGCTTTAACGCAGCATAACGGTATTGGATACTAAAATTTCCCCAATACAGCTTCAAGGTGGTAAATTATTTTCCTCGGTTTAGGAAGTTCTCAGCAAACCTTCCCTCTCTGTCAAACTGTAAAAATAATTCATGTCCTTTTCATAGCAGTCTGTATATAAAATGATCGTCGATATGCTTGAATCTCGTACTACCGTAGAGATTCTACAAAAATAAAAAAACATACGCATCCCTCAAAAGGGACGAGTATGTTTACCCGTGGTTCCACCCAACTTCCCATAAGTGCATACTTACGGCTCAAATGCTTTAACGCAGCATAACGGTATTGGATACTATATTTCCCCAAAACAGCTCCAAGGTGGTAAGTTATTTTCCTCGGTTTAGGAAGTTCTCAGCTAACCCTTCCGTCTCTGTAAACTGTAAAAATAACTCATGTCCTTATCGGTGCATTTTATAGTTGTGCATTAAGTTATTATTGATAATATATCATCTTTTGTCAGAGTTCAATAGATTTTTTTGGGACAAGCCCCTTAGGTTACACATTAAGAAAACCTTAAGATTTCCATCCAGAGTTTGTTAATATTTGATTGATATGATTGTCTCGTTAGCAAAATAAAAGGGGGAGACAGTTGTGACCATTATGGGATCAGGGAGTGAACGGAGTGAACAATATTTTAGTATGTGATGATGATAGTGCGATTGTAGATGCCATTGGAATCTACTTAGAAAATGAAGGATATAAGGTATACAAGGCTTCGAACGGTTTAGAAGCGATAGAAATCATGGAAGAGCAAGCGATTCAGCTCATTATCATGGATATTATGATGCCGAAAATGGACGGAATTAAGGCAACTATGAAGATTCGAAAGGACAGCAATATTCCATTAATTATGCTTTCCGCGAAATCGGAGGATTACGACAAAATTTTAGGGCTGAACATCGGCGCAGATGACTATATAACGAAGCCGTTTAATCCGTTGGAACTGATTGCTCGAGTAAAATCACAGCTCAGAAGATACACTGCATTAGGTGGTTTGGAAACGAAGACGAACGTCTTTCAAACCGGGGGACTTGTTATCGATGATGAAAGTAAGACCATCACGGTCGACGGGGAAATGATTCATCTAACACCGGTCCAATATAAAATCCTGAAGCTGCTAACGGCCAATGCGGGGAAGGTCTTTTCCATCGAAGAAATCTATGAAAAGGTCTGGAAGGAAACAGCCTTTAACCCAGAAAATACAGTATCGGTTCATATCCGAAAAATTAGAGAGAAAATAGAAATCAACCCGAAAGAGCCAAAATATTTAAAGGTGGTATGGGGAGTTGGATACAAAGTTGAAAAAATATAGCCATTCTATCGTAACGAAGATAGCTGCTTTTATCATAGCCGTTATCTGTTTAACTGGTGTCATCCAAGCACTATTTGATGTAGAAGTTATACATGATAGTGAATTTGGGGCGGTTTTTGATGAAAGCTATTTTCTTAGTAATGAGTACGTTAGGGAAAGTGAGAATCTCATTTATGAATTGACACGTTTAATCGGAACGTATAAAAATGAAGAACACATTTTAAATGGCGGTACCATCAGAGAAAGAGATCTAAATACTATTGGGACTTTTAAAGGTGAAGTAAGTAGTGAAACCCATGTGAATACAAAAAAAGGGAATGCAGAGCAGATTGAAGAAGCAAGAGCAAGGTTGATCAAAGAGGATTTAAGAGAATTTCATAACCTTGTTCAGCGCATAGAAGAGTATAAAAACCCTCTCTATTATATTAGCGATGGAACAAACGTATACACAAACAGTTCACTAGACGTGATAGAGCAAGTGGAGAATTTTTCATCATACATGGCATTTACCGGATACAAAAGTGACATTTTTCCTCAAGAAGTCAAAAGGAATGAATACTATTATCGAATTGAAGAAAGGGTCAATGAGTTAGACCCTGAAAGTACCGTTTTATATGTCGCCTTTACAGATGAGTTTGTGAGCCAAAACATAGCCAAATGGGAAAAAGAGAAGGAAATAGTACTACAAAGCTGGTATCGACTACTAGCCTTTTTAATCGGATTCATCTTATCGTTTGTTTATCTAGTCGTTGTGATTGGGAGAAATTCCTTTAAGGACGAAAAATTTCACTGGAACACAATAGATAAACTCTATAATGATATCAATGTTGTGCTCATCCATGCGTTGGTGTTTTTATGGGTTGCGTCCATAGATGAGGTTGCGTTTCATAACATAGCACAATTACTGATTCCTATCACTATTCCATTTGCGGCAATTGAGATTGGGCTGCTTTTATCCATCATTAAACATATAAAAAATCGAACATTCTTCAAGCATACATTACTCTATACGTTGATCAACAAGCTTGTAACCTTTGTACGAAATGTATATGAGACCGGAAATGTTGGAGTCAAAACAGTATTACTGGTGATTGGCTACCCGCTATTGATAGCAGCGACCTTTTTCATGTTCCCAATCACGATTGGTGTGGCCGCTTGGTTCACGTATAAAAAGGTTAAATCGTTCAAGACTATTAAAGAAGGGGTCGAAAGGATTAAGAATGGAGAAATTCACCATACCATTGATGTAGGGAAAAAGGGTGAGTTTGCAACTCTCGCTTCTAATATAAACGGCATCACAGATGGTTTAAAAAATGCAGTAGAGAACGAATTGAAAAGTGAGCGGTTAAAAACGGAGCTTATTACGAATGTGTCACATGATATTCGAACGCCACTTACATCTATTATCACCTATATAGATTTATTAAAAAAAGAAACGGACACGGAAAAAATCCAGGAGTACGTAAAAATCCTTGATCAAAAATCCCAAAGACTTAAACTCCTAACGGATGACCTATTCGATGCAGCAAAAGCATCGAGCGGGAACATCCCAGTAGAATTGGAGCAAATCGATATTATTTCCTTAGTCACACAAGGGTTAGGAGAGCTGAATAATAAAATTGAGACTTCACAATTAGACTTTAAGGTCCGTTATCCGAAGGAAAAAATCTATGTGGCAGCAGACGGGAAGCTATTATGGAGGTCTGTTGAAAACGTTCTATCCAACATCTTCAAATACGCACTGGCTGGGTCACGTGTCTACATTGATATGGAAGAGGCAGGAGAAGAAGTTATACTAACCTTTAAAAATATCTCTGCTTATGAGTTAAATATCACAGCGGATGAACTAATGGAGCGCTTTAAAAGAGGCGATGAATCCAGACATAGCCAAGGTAGCGGGTTAGGATTGTCGATTTCGAAAAGCTTAATCGAGCTGCAAAAAGGAAGCTTTAAGATTGAGATTGATGGTGATTTGTTTAAGGCGATTATTAAGTTGCCTAGGTATAAAGGGTAATTGATGAGAGGTCCCTGTATCCCAACCCTGGGGTGAGGCGCCTTTTTCGTATTTAATGTGCCGCAACCGGAAAGTACCGAGCCGCAACCGGCAAGTAATGTGCCGCAACCGGAAAGTACCGAGCCACAACCGGAAAGTAAAGTGTCGCAACCGGAAAGTAATGAGCCACAACCGGAAAGTACCGAGCCGCAACCGGAAAGTAACGAGCCGCAACCGGCAAGTACCGAGTCGCAACCGGAAAGTAACTTACCGCAACCGTAAAAAATTACCTTCCCCCAGACCCAATTTAACGTATTACTTCACTTGGGACAGGTAACTTTTTCATATATAATAGCAGTAACTAATTTTGCAAGAGGAGTTCGGATATGGATAGAAAACTGGAAAAAGACCTGTTAAATGCGCTAGAGGGTATGAAGCGGGATAGTGAAAGATGGCAAGCGAAAAGGGAAAAAGAGATTTGGCAACAGATTGAAGTTCCGTGCAGCTTGGAAGAAGTATTGAGTCGCTTTACCAAGGGTGATTTAGATACGATTCGAAAAAATGCCAATTTTGGTGGAATTAGTTCATTAAAAAAAGCGGAGCTAAAAGCTAAACTAGTAGAATTGCTACCTGGCCATTTTAAACAGGTCCTCTATACCTTAGATCAAGAAAGATTTGATTTTATCAAAAAGGCTGTAAAGAATGGAGGGAAAATCAAGGTTGATGATGATTTCCCTCTATTTAGGGCTCTAAGGATGAGGGCATATACGCTTCTATTCTCTGGTGCTCATAATAATCAAAAAGTTTTGGTTTTACCCAAAGAACTGATGGATGTCTTTTCTCGATTGGATGGGCAGCAGCTACAAAGCATCATAAGAAGAAATACCGAATGGATTCTCCTAACTCACGGTATGCTCCATTACTACGGTGTTATGCGAACACCTGACATTATTGATAGGCTTACGAAATATACGAAGCAAGAGGTGGACACCTGGGAATATTTCCAAGTAATGAGAACTGCGGCTGATTATTACGATCAAGTATGTTTTACTGGACACGGGATTGCTAATGCCGGCGTCGAGGAACCGGCTCAGATCATAAAGGAACACCAAATGAGACTCAATGTGGACTTCTATCCTTTTACGAAAAAGGAATTACTCAGAGCAGGGAAAATAAACTACTTAGATCGAACTCCAGAATTGAACAGTTTTTTGCGTTTTCTACGCGAGAATTATGACATGACAAATGATGATGCGGAGGATATAGTGTATGAATTAACAGATATGATCCAAGAGGAAGTCCAACCGACAAAGTTAATAGAATTTCTTCAAGAAATGCTCGAGTTCCCATCCATGGAAATTCTACAGCAAGTAACGGATAAAGTATTTACCATCCACAACAACACAAGGTTGTGGGTGCTCAAAGGGCATACACCATCGGAACTATCGAAAAGTGAGAAGCCACATTTAAAGCCTTTACCAAAAGTCCCATTCAATACGCAGGCAAATTCAACGGTTGTTCAGATGGATGAATTTAAGAAGACGGGGCGTAATGAACCTTGTCCTTGTGGGAGTGGGAAGAAGTTTAAGAAGTGTTGTGGTAGATGATATCCTAGTGTTGCTTCCGGGGGAACACATCTTTAAACTAGGGAAAAGATATAAATGTTGTTATGTCAATATGAATTAACTGCTACAATTAAAAACCAATAAATTATTTGAGGTGGTTAGTACATGACTGCTGAAGAAATTTTAAAAGCCATCGAAGAAATGGACAATAGCGAAAGAATCAGGTTATTAAACGAATTATTTGATAAATATTTTGATAGTAGACCTCCAAAAGAGCAAATTATAAAAGAAAAAGAAGAAATATTTTGGGGTACTGATGATGAGTAAAAACGGGAGACGTGGGGAAATCTGGACTGTTGAACTAAATGGAAAGAGAAGGCCAGTTGTAATTGTTAGCAATGATAATATAATTGCAGAATTAGATCATTTAATAGCTACTGTATCTAGTAAACAGGTTAGAAATGAATTTGATGTTGTTATTGAATGGTGGAAGGAAGCAGGGCTAGACAAACCTTCAATAGTAAGATGTTCAAAATTACATACACTACATTATCAAGAATTATTATTTAGGATTGGTAAATTACATGAGAATGACCTGGAAAGAGTGTTAACTACCATAAGAAATTACTTTTAATTATTATCAGGTGCCTGCCCCCGACTCACTGGGGTTCAGGCACCTTTTTCTTATTCATGTAAAAGGTTTCACTTACTAAAATGATTAAGGTTGAATAGGGCATACTACATAAAAAAAGTGAGGGATGTATCAGTGAAAATCTTAATTTGCAGCTTCTTCCTGCTTTTTTCATTTACTCCACAAGGTTTAGCAGAATCTCCAGATGAACCTAAAAACGAGCTAGCCATTGTCATCGATGATTTAGGTAATGATATGAAGGGAACAGAAGAAATGCTAATGCTTCCCACTAAACTGACAGTAGCTGTCATGCCATTTATGCCCACGACCAAAGAAGATGCAGAGCTGGCACATAAATATGGTCATGAGGTCATTCTTCATTTACCCATGCAGCCGAAAAGGGGGAAAAAATCCTGGCTCGGTCCAGGGGCCATCACAACGGATCTAAGTAATGAGGAGATCCGGAAGCGGGTGGAAGACGCGATTAAGGATGTACCGCATATTGTAGGGATGAATCATCATATGGGTTCGAAGGCTACTGAAGACGAAAGAGTCATGCGGATTGTTCTTGAGGTATGTAAGGAAAAAGGTTTATTCTATCTGGACAGCATGACCTCAAGTAAAAGCGTTGTTGAAAAGCTGGCCAAAGAATTGAATGTGCCATATTTAGAAAATGATTTCTTTTTTGATGATGTCTACACGACCAGGCATATTTCAAAGCAAGCCAATTTATTGGCCCATAAAATTCCAGAAAATGAACAGCCGATCGCGATCGGACATGTTGGGATTACAGGACCAAAGATGGTTACGGTGTTAAAACAATTCATTCCTATTTTTGAAAAGAGGGCAAATATTGTTCATCTTTCTGATTTAATTGAAGAGCATAGATTGCTTGAAAACCAGATGTAAATGATAAAACAGGTGACTGACCTTTGTTGCTTTAATGAACTGGGTCAGTCACCCTTTTTTTATGGGACACAATGTGCAGGTAATGGGACATAACCGGCAAGTAATGTGTCGCAACCGGAAAGTAAAGAGACCCAACCGGCAAGTAACGGGCCTCAACCGGAAAGTAAAGAGACTCAACCGGCAAGTAACGGGCCTCAACCGGAAAGTAAAGAGACCCAACCGGCAAGTAACGGGCCTCAACCGGAAAGTAAAGAGACCCAACCGGCAAGTAACGTGCCTCAACCGGAAAGTAAGGGACCCAACCGGCAAAGACCCGCCCGTTTCTTTCAAGTATTTTTCCTTTATTGAAGATAAAAGTAAACCCCAAAGGACATACTAACCCATATTATTACAAAACTGGGTGGGAGTCATATGCAATCAAAAGGATTATCAGTCTATGCCCTTGGTGGCTTACAAGAAATCGGCAAAAACATGTACGCCATCGAACATGGAAACGATATTGTCGTGATTGATTGCGGAAATAAGTTTCCCGATGAAAGTTTGTTAGGAATTGATTTAATCATCCCTGATTTTTCTTACCTTATAGAAAATCAGGACAGAGTGCGGGCCTTAATTGTGACACATGGCCATGAGGACCATATTGGGGGAATCCCTTTCTTTTTGAAAAAAATCAATGTGCCCGTGTATGCGACACGATTCACATTGGGGTTAATTGAACTTAAATTAAGAGAGCATCGAATTTTACGAGAAAGTACCCTGATTGAGATCAAGTCAGATTCGGAAGTCCCAATTGGTGACATGAAAATTAGCTTCTTCCGGGTGAATCATAGTATTCCAGATTGTTTAGGGATCGTTTTCAACACTGAAGAAGGGACGATTGTACATACGGGTGACTTCAAATTCGATTTGACACCAGCAAATAATGAACGCCCCGACATTCACAAGATGGCTGAAATCGGGAACAAAGGGGTTCTACTTCTTTTATCAGAAAGTACCAATGCAGAGCGTCCCGGCTATACACCTTCCGAACACATGGTAGGGAGCAACTTGGACCAGATGATAGGGAAGGCAAAACGAAAGGTGATTGTATCCACCTTCGCTTCCAATGTAAGTCGGATCCAACAGGTTGTTGAGGCTTCAGAAAAACACAACCGGAAACTAGCCCTACTTGGGCGGTCAATGGTGAATGTGGTTCAGGTTGCGATGGAGCGTGGGTATCTAAACGTTCCTAAAGGGATGTTAATTGATGCTAGAGAAATCAATGAAATGCCTCCGGAAATGGTGACGATTTTATGCACTGGGAGCCAAGGAGAAGTAGGGGCAGCCCTCAGCCGTCTGTCCACTGGAAACTTCCGTGATGTCGAGATTTTACCTGAAGATACAGTCATCCTTGCAGCAGGGCCAATCCCTGGCAATGAACGAAGTGTCACGACCATCGTTGACAACTTATATAAACTGGGAGCCCACGTCATCTATGGATCCGGTAGCAGTTCAGGCATGCATGTGTCAGGTCATGGATATCAAGAAGACCTAAGGCTCATGCTCACCCTGATGAAGCCGAAATACTTTGTTCCAATTCATGGTGAGTACAGAATGCTGCAACATCATCGAATGCTTGCTGAATCAGTTGGGGTAGAGGAAGGGAATACCTTTATTATAAAAAATGGGGATGTAGTGGATATCGAAAATTCCATTGCCCGTTTTACGAGAAGCATCCCAAGTGGTGAGACGTATGTGGACGGTGTAGATGTAGGAGATATGGAATTTGTATTGCGGGACCGGAAACAAATTTCTGAGGATGGTATGATCGTGATTATCATCCCAATGAACAAACAAGATAACAAACTTCTCGCCGATCCCGAATTTTTCTCAAGAGGATTTGTTGACCAGAGCTTCACAGAACTTAAAAGAGGTATGAAGCGAATTACGTTAGATACCATCAACGAGCTACTCGATGCCAATCGGAATTCAAGGAATGTGCTGAAGAAAAATATCAAAAGGTCCATATCCCAATATATAAAAGAACGGACGAGGAAGGACCCGATGATTATTCCTTTGTTGATTGAGGTTTGAATGATAGGAAGGGTCAGACCCCCAGTAAATGAGGGATCTGGCCTTTTTTTTCTATTACTATTTTCCAATATATTTAATCGAGTGAATATGGGTTTTGGCTAAATCAATGACTTCTTGAATAAATGCGTCTTGAGGTTCTTTAAAGTCACTCTTGATCCAGCTCAAAATGAGTCCGTAAAAACCGAAGGCTATATACCGTTTAAAATAATCCATGTTTACTGGTGTGTTGTTGATTGTTTCAAAGATAAACTGTTCGTGATAGATGTTCAAGATGGATTGAGGGAATCTCGTGTGCAATCCTGGTAACGTGTCATCATATTTAATGAGCTCAAAAAAATCCCGGTGTTTATATATGTAGGAAACGATATTAAAGGATGGTGCATGTAGATTCACTGAATATACTTTTTGTCCAGGTGTATAGGGTTCCCCGACGGATTCTTCCAACCCTTGAAGCATGGAATCAAGCAAATCCTCAGCTAATTCAATTTTATCTTGGTAATGGACATAAAAGGTACTTCGATTATAAGAGGCATGATTCACAATATCCTTCACGGACACAGTATGGTATCCCTTTTCTTTAATAAGTTCGATTAATGCTAGTTGTAAATGTTTTTCTGTTCGATTTTGTCGTGTAGATGGTGTCCTGTTTTCACCACTCATAAAAAAACCTCCTAGGAAGTAGACACATCCCTCCATAGTGTCTACTAGATAGACACTTCCTACTATTCTAATGATTGTTGTATTTGGACAAAGGAGTACAATTAAATTGTAGTCAAAATAATTTGTATCTTCTAGGAGGTATTTTAATATGAGTAAATTCGAAGGTAAAGTAGTTGTCATTACCGGAGCTGCAGGTGGAATCGGAAAAGCAACAGCGAAAAAGCTAACTGAGCAAGGAGCAAAACTTGCTTTAGTAGACTTAAATCTAGAGGCTGTTCAACAAGTGGTTTCAGAATTAGGTCTTGATGATTCAAGAGCGATTGCCCTTCAAGCAAATGTTGCAAAAGAAGAAGAGGTCAAAGCATATGTAGACGCAACAGTTGAAAAGTTTGGAAGAATCGATGGATTCCTCAACAATGCAGGAATCGAAGGAATTACGGCAAATGTAGAGGATTACCCAACTGAAACATTTGATTTAGTCCTAAATGTCAATGTCAAAGGTGCATTCCTTGGACTAAAATACATTGTACCAGTCATGAAGAAGCAAGGGTCTGGTAGTATTGTTAACACTGCCTCAGGTGCAGGTCTAATCGGTTCACCTGGGTTTGTAGGTTACAACAGCTCCAAACATGCCGTGATGGGAATGACCAAAGTAGTGGCATTAGAGACAGCTCCATTTGGTGTTCGAGTAAACGCGGTGGCTCCAGGAGTCATCAATACACGCATGATGCGTCAAATCGAAAAAAATACAGTTCCTCAGGATGCGGAAGGAGCAAGAAAAGCATTTGGTGCTGCTGTACCAATGGGAAGATACGGAGAAGCAGAAGAAGTAGCAAATGTAGCGATCTTCTTGCTTTCAGACGATGCTTCCTATGTGACTCAATCCATTTATACAGTGGATGGCGGTCAAATCAACCAGTAATATTTATATCTCCCATACTGATGTGTGGGAGTTTTTTGTGCATATTAAGGTTATCCCTTGATTTTCAGCATGTACGGAAGGTATAATTTTTATATACAATGTACAGAAATAAAAAGACGAGGTGTTAGAGCACCCCGTCTATACAGTCACACACCGCTAGAAGAGCGGTCGACTATTTAATAGGTAGTTTTTTAAAAAGAAGTAAAACAACCCACATCTAGTCAGGGATAGGGCGGTTTACTTCTTTTTTCTATTGGTGACGAGTGCGATGATTCCTACTATTAACGATAACTTTTTCCTTAACGGTATGTTAATCTAATTAAAGATTGCCTTTTTAATTTGGCTAAGGCCAAGGAAGGAGACACAAAATGGACAGTATCATCTTTGATTTAGACGGAACGCTATGGGACTCAAGAAAAGAGATCGCCATTGCTTGGAATCAAGTCATTAAGGAATACGATGAGCTAGATGAAATCACAGTGGATGACTTGACGGGAATGATGGGTCTGCAACTCGATGAAATTGGACGAAAGCTTTTTCCTACCTTGAGTGAGGAGCAACGGAAAGAAGTTTTACAAAAGTGTATTGAGGTTGAAAATCAATATATAGAAGAAAACGGCGGTCAGCCTTACAGGAAGCTTGAAGAGGTGTTGGATGCGTTATCCAAACAGTATAAGCTTTATATCGTGAGTAATTGCCAAGAGGGGTATATTGAAGCATTTTCAAAATACCACAATCTAGGTCATTACTTTTTAGATTTTGAAAACCCAGGAAGAACGGGACTGACAAAAGGGGAAAAATTTTAAGCTCTTAATGGAGCGGAACAATTTGAAGAGTCCTGTATATGTAGGAGACACAATCGGTGATCAAAAGGCTGCCAACTTTGCAGAAATACCGTTTGTATACGCGGAGTATGGGTTTGGTGAAGTGGATCAGTATGATTATTCCATTAAGAGTTTAGAGGATTTAGTAAAATTGTTTTTACCATGATCGGTGCCTGCCCTCCAGTGCTTTACTGTACTGGGGGTCAGGCACCTTTTCTTTTTTGAACTACAAGGGAAGTGGGACAGTTAACCTGTCCCCTTGTCCCGCCTTTAGCGCTTGGGAAAAGTCCTGAATCAAATCCTCTGGATGTTCCAGACCAACCGATAAGCGGAGGAGACAATTGGTGATTCCTCTTTTTTCTCTTTCCCCTTCAGGCATGGCGGCATGAGACATTTTAGCGGGATAGGAGAGGATCGATTCCACTGCCCCTAAACTAACCGCAAAAACAGGGATCTTCACCTGTTCTACAAATGTGCGGAACACCTGTCCATTTTTTAATTCAAAGGAGAGAACAGCTCCTGGACCGTTTGTCTGCTTGTTTGATAAAGCATATTGGGGATGGCTGCTTAATCCAGGGTAATAGACCTGTTTTACGAATGGATGTTCAGCTAAAAACTCTGCTATTTTAAGCGTGGAGGAAGAAGACTGCTGAATTCGAACAGATAAAGTTTTAATCCCTCTCATCACTAACCAAGCATCCTGTACTCCCAGTACTGCACCGAAAGAGTTTTGTAAAAAGCCTAGTCGTTCCCCAAGCCCTTCATCCTTTACAACTGCCAGACCTGCTACTACATCACTATGTCCCGATAAAAATTTAGTCGCACTATGAAGGACGAGGTCAGCTCCTAATAACAGCGGCTGCTGTAAATAAGGAGTAAGAAAAGTATTATCCACAAAAGTTAAGGCCCCATGCTGTTTGGCCAGCTTACTGATGGCTTGTATATCGGTTACCTTTAATAGCGGGTTGGATGGCGTTTCTACATAAAAAACCTTTGTGTTAGGCTGGATTGCTTCTTCCACTGATTCTAGATTCGTCATGTCAACGAAGGTGTGTTCAATCCCATATCTTGATAGGACTTGCGTGATCATTCGATAGGTCCCACCGTATACATCTTCTGAAATAATGACATGATCTCCTTGAGATAAAAGAAGAAAGGCGGTCGAAATAGCGGCCATCCCAGAAGCAAAAGCAAAGCCTCTGGTTCCTCCTTCCAAGGATGCAATGATTTCCTCTAAAGCTTCACGGGTCGGATTCGCGCTTCGGCTATAATCATACTTCCCAAACTCATCGATACTTTTCTGATGAAAAGTGGAAGCAGGGTGGATGGGGACACTGACACCACCTGTAGAAGGATCTACTTTATGTGTATTATGTAAGAGCTTCGTTTCAAAGGAATAATTGGTCATCGTGTCTCCACCTTTCTGACTAGTTTTGAAAAGGCTTGCTCTAAATCGTAAATGAGATCGGTCGCATCTTCAATACCGACCGAGAATCGTAATAAACGGTTACAAACACCGGTTTCGATGCGTATAGGTTCAGGAATATCCGCGTGGGTCTGGGTAGCTGGATACGTGATAAAGCTTTCGACTCCTCCTAAGCTTTCAGCAAACGTAATCAGTTGAAGGCTCTGTAAAAACGGATTCACCCAGTTTTCATCCCGGATTCGAAAAGACAGCATGCCTCCTCGCCCCGGATATAAAACATCGGTAACAGCTTCATGGTTTACTAAATATGAAAAAACCTCTTTGGCATTCTTCTCATGCTGCTTCATCCGTAAGGCCAATGTCTTCATACCCCGAATGAGGAGCCAAGAATCAAAGGGGCTTAATACGGCACCGGCCCCATTATGGTGAAGGGATAAAGCTTCACACAATTCCTTCCCTTTAGCCACGATGAGTCCAGCCAGTACATCGTTATGACCTCCTAAATATTTCGTGGCACTATGAACCACAATATCAGCCCCTAACAGTATGGGCCTTTGCAGATAAGGCGTATAGAAGGTATTGTCAACAATCAAAAGTACCCCGTGCTCTTTAGCGATGGAAGCCACTTCGGCAATATCCGTTTGCTCCATAAGAGGATTGGTTGGGGTCTCAAGAAAAATTGCCTTTGTTTGAGAAGTAATGTGACTAGCAATCTCTTCGGTTTGACTAGTATTCACATACTTACACTTAAGGCCCCACTTTTTAAAGCCTTGTTCGAGAAGTCGATACGTACCTCCGTAAAGATCCTTGGAAACAATCCATTCATCCCCTGACTGAAAAAGGGAAAGGATGGTCAAGATAGCTGCCATGCCAGAACTGCAGGCATACCCCTGGGCACCTTCTTCCAAGTCAGCAATGGCATTCTCCAGAAGCTGACGAGTCGGGTTCCCAGTGCGGACATAATCATAGCCAGTAGATTGACCAATCCCTTCGTGTCTATATGCAGTAGAAAAGTATACAGGCGGATTAACGGCACCTGTAACCGATTCACTACGATTTCCAATTTGAGCAAGCTTGGTGTCAAAACTAGTCATCTTTTAATCTCCTTTAGAATGTTAGTCAATAAAAAAAGCCCTCTTCATGGCGATGAAGAGGACGATTGGATATCATAGCTAGACTGTCCTCTTATCTGCCAAGTTTTTTTAAAAAAACCTGATGGAATTAGCACCTTTTCAATAAATTGAAGGTTGCTGAGGTGTCATAGGGCCATACCCTCGACCTCTCTGGATAAGAGATAATGCGTTATTCATTTATCTGTAAACTGTACTATTTGTTATGGGTAATTGTCAATAAATTCTTAACATTGCATTTTAAGTAATTGTAATACTAAGTCACTCATGCAAGTGGGTCAGATACCTCTATCAGGTTTATCATGCGTAACATAAGTCCCTGCAATAAAATCGTGGATAGAGCGTTTATCTTCTCTAATCCCCACCATAAAAGCACTAACTATAATGCCTATGCCAAATGTAATAACATAAACTAAAGAGGCAACAAGATTTCGAAGAAGCATAGTTCCCAGACCAACTTTTTCACCGTCTGTGCGGGCAATCCGAATTCCAATCATTCTTTTTCCAACCGTATACCCATGCCAAAAAACTGGTAGTAATAAATAATATAAAGCTTCCAGAATACTTATTAAGGAAAAGCCCTCTACGATGAATTGCTTGTAAACCATAAGACTAACAAATCCTAATACAAATAATAAAAATACTCCATCAACAATAGATGCGCCAAACCTCACCCAAAATCCTGCTGGGTTGTTAAGCAATGCAATTCCCCCTTTTACAAAAAAGCCCACGACTTATAAAATTCAAAGTACTTCAATTTATTTTAACACACCTATTCCCAATAAAATGGAAAAATATGAACGGAAGGGATTCCTGAAGAGAACATAAATTTTAAAAGTTGACTAAATAATTCAAATTTTCAATAATCAGTAATACTTCAGAATTAACCCGTATATAATTAAAAAGGACATTGTCCCTATATCGATCGATAGGATATTGCTGTAAGCCGACTTTTTAACCGGACACTTAGTATGAAGGTCCTGGAAAAGCATGCTGAGTGGTATTGGTCATGGAGCTCAGGGTATTTAAACTGGGCTAATTTGTAAGCGGATACATTTGCAAGAATAATAAAATGATAGAGGGAGGAGAAAAAATGAGTTTAACCAAAAAGATTTTTATTGGCCTGGGCTTAGGTGCAATCATCGGTTTATTACTTCACTTCCTGGCGCCAGATCTTTTCACTACGTTGAATACCTACGTCTTTGGACCACTAGGTACCATCTTTCTGAACTTAATTAAGATGCTCGTCGTTCCAATTGTTTTCCTATCCATTACACTAGGAACGGCATCCTTAGGGGATCCGAAAAAATTAGGAAGAATAGGTACGAAAACCATTGGATTCTTTCTTGCCACTACGACATTTGCGATTATTATTGCTTTAGCTTTAGCGTATATCTTTAAGCCAGGTGATGCAGGGTTTGATACGGCTGGAGCATCCTTTGAAGCGAATGAGGCACCATCAGTGGTAGAAACGTTTACAAGCATTATTCCAACTAACCCGATTCAATCATTAGTAGAAGGAAATATGCTACAAATCATCTTCTTCTCAATCTTTGTTGGTTTTGCATTAGCCATGCTTGGTAAAAAAGCAGAAGGTGTCATGAGAATCACGGAGCAGGGCAATGAAATTATGATGTTCCTGGTGAATCTGATTATGAAATTTGCTCCATATGGGGCATTTGGTCTCCTTGCTTCAGCTATCGGTAGAATGGGATTAGATGGCGCGAAGGCAATGGCCGGTTACATGTTGGTCGTAATAGCCGGTCTCTTAATACATGTCCTTGTCGTCTATGGTTCCATGGTTAAAGTATTAGGAAAAATGAATCCAATTGAATTCTTTAAAGGGTTCTTCCCAGCCATGACGGTTGCGTTTAGTACATCCAGTAGTAGTGCGACGTTACCGGTATCCATGAAAGCAGCCCAAGAAAACTTAAAAGTTCCAAAGCCAATCAGTAGCTTCGTCCAGCCATTAGGTGCGACGATCAATATGGATGGAACAGCCATCATGCAAGGGGTGGCCACCGTATTTATCGCGCAAGTGTACAATACGGATCTATCTTTCTCTCAAATTCTAATGGTTGTGCTAACGGCTGTTTTAGCCAGCATTGGAACAGCCGGTGTGCCTGGAGTCGGACTGATCATGCTTGCGATGGTATTAACGCAAGTGAACTTGCCGGTTGAAGGGATTGCGCTCATTATCGGAATTGATCGCCTATTAGATATGTTGCGTACTGCCGTTAATATTACAGGGGATGCAGCTTGTGCGGTTATTGTTGCGGAGAGTGAGAAGGATAAGGGAACTGGAGTTAATGAAGCAAGTTAATGTGTAGATTATAGTTTGTGAACATTGAAGTTATATAAAAAGCAAAAATATCATTTGTAGTATGGATGATATTTTTGCTTTTTTTGTGCTTTCCGTAATTATTTTGTGAACTAACTTTTGGGTTTTATGACGAAATCAAAAAATACAAGTCAAAAAGCCGTTCAGCGTGCAGCGAAAGCAATGGAACAGCGAGTGGAACAACTGGAAAGTGTGGCAGGTTGGCATAAGAAGGATTCTTTTATAGTATGGGAGAATGGTATAAAGATCAATAAATGTAGGAGTGAGACTTCAATATGCAATATGATGCAAAGAATGCTGAAGAATATATACAGTTGCTTGAGGAAGATTGGCGAAAAGAGAAACTGCTCGTTATTCGACAAATGATTTTGGCATATGCACCCGAATTGGAAGAGGTGATTCGCTATAAGATGTTGAATTATGGTAAAGATGATACCTATATCTTTGCATTAAACGCGCAAAAACATTATGTCAGCCTCTATGTGGGGACAATACAAAAAATCGAAAATGCCGAAACCCTATTAGCGGGCTACAATTATGGCAAAGGCTGCATTCGCGTAAAAAAATCAATCAAGCTTGAAGATACGGGATTGGAACCATTTATCCGTAAAACCGTTGATATGTGGCCTGCTGGTGAAAATACTTCTTGTTGATATGGAATGAATATCAGATCTACTAACTTTCAGGATAGGTGAATGAAACATGAAATCACAAGACACGGAAAGAATGCAGGAACAGGTGCGGGATATTAGTCTTGCGTTGCCCGAAGCGGTTGAACTTATTGACGGATTCGGACATATTACGTTTAAAATCAATGGAAAATCCTTTGTCATATCAGGTGAAAGCGAAAAGGGATTCAGCATATCGTTCAAGTCAGACCGGGATACACAAGCATTATTACTGCAAAAGGAGCACTTTTTCAAAACACCGTATATCGGGCATCATGGCTGGGTATCAATTGAAAATCCAGATGAGGAACATTGGGATGAATTGGCTGCACTTATTCAAGAAGCCTATTTACGTGCGGCACCAAAGCGGTTAGTTAAGATATGGAATGAGAAAAGGATCTGAAAAAGCTGGTGTCGGACTCCGATATGGTAACGTATTACCGGTCCTGGGTTCAGCGCCTTTTTTCAAGGATAATAAGAAGGAGGAAGAATGATGAATAATTATGGGACTCTACATGAATCAAACGGTCGTTATGTTTTACGATTTGAAAGGCTTTTTTCTCATAATCCAAAAGAAGTTTTCCGAATCATAACGGATCCGGGTTACTTTACCCAATGGTACCCTTTTGCTACCGGGGAGATGGATCTCAGACTGGGTGGCAGGATTGCCTTCGATGATGGTGAAGGTACGACATATACGGCAACCATTACAGACTTAGAACAGCCGTATTTATTTGGATTTCGTGAAATGGATGATCTGATAAACATCTCATTGCAGGAAGAAGATAAAGGTTGTCGGATGTTTTTTACCCATACTTTTGACGATGATTCATGGGCAGTTAATACCGCTGCAGGTTGGCATAGGTGTTTGGATGTATTGGCCCAAATCGTAAATGGTGAACCCATTAAGTGGGAAGATAACGCTACTCAATTGCGTGAAATCTATAGGGAAGCATTAAATATAATGCGTTAATAAAATAAAAAGTTATTCCACTAAAAGGGCAGGTAAATATATAGTTTGTCGTCTATGGTTCCCTTGTAAAAACGTTAGGTAAAATGAATCCACTTGAATTCTTTAAAGGATGCTTTCAAGCCATGACGGTTGCGTTTAGTACATCCAGGGTACTGGAGTTAATGAGACGCAAGTTAATGCGTAGATAACAGTTTGTAAGCATTAAAGTTTTTAAATACAAAATTAAAAAAAGCAAAAGTATCATTTTTGGTCTGGATGATATTTTTGCTTTTTTAGTCCTGTTTAAAACAACTTTGCAAGAAACATTAAAGGAAAAAGGAAATCCTGCCCATAGTCAGATTTGAATGCGAAGAAAGAGGTTTGGGAAGCGATGATATTTAAACGAAGATGCCTATGAATAGGTTTGGCGTACACTTAGTTACTTTCCAATTCCTCTTCGAAATAAAAGGTATTTGGGTATTCCTTAAGGATATAGGAGTAACGCTTCATGTTTTCTACATACATCGATTTGGTAATGGTAACCAACTCTCCGGTCGATTTTAAATGCACTTTTTGATTGTTGGTGAATTTACTCGTTTTTTTCATAAATATATCCCACCTTCATTTGTATTCTAATCATAAGCACTATTCTTATTGTATCACAATTTATCAGATAAACTCCTGATGAAGCTGTTTCTGAGACTATGTTAAAACGTTAGGTAAAATGAATCCTGTGGAATTCTTTAAAGGATTCCTCCCAGCCATGACGGTTGCGTTTAGTACATCTAGTAGTAGTGCGACGTTACCGCTTTCAATGAAAACAGCGTTGCGACAATCAATATGGATGGAACAACTATCATGCAAGGGAGTATACAATAGGGATTTAACCTTCTCTCAGATTCTAATGGTTGTGTTAATAGCTATTTTAGCAAGCGTTGGAACAGCAGGCGTGCCAGTATTGGACAGATCATGCTTCCCATGGTATTAACACAAGTGAATATAGCGGTTCAAGGATTATTTGGGTATTTTTTGATTGTGGTAAAAGGCTGAAAAAGTTTTACCAAATTTCACTTAAAAATTTCTAAAAGTCATGCATGGAGAAAACACTTTAACAAATCTTCATAATCTTCTGTTTTTTATCCAAATTGTGGAAAAGTCATGATATAATTAATATAAATTCTATATTATATCTTGTAATTTTTTCCGGAGGATTTATGATGACGATAAAACCAAAACTATTTATTGGATCTGCTAGAGAATCTATCGAATATGTAGACGCAATTCATGAACAACTTCATTATGTAGCTGAAGTTACTCCCTGGTCAGCTGGCACATTTGCTGCACTAGAATATACAATGGAAAGTCTAGAAAGACAATTAGATATGAATGATTTCGCTGTATTTGTATTCTCACCAGATGATGTTGTAAATACGCGGGGAAATATCACATTCAAAACTAGGGATAATACAATATTTGAAATGGGATTATTCTGGGGAAGACTAAGAAGAGGTAGAGTGTTTTATATAATTCCTGATCTAATTCCTAATCAAGAAGGTGTAGAAGGATATCGTTTACCGTCAGACCTGGATGGTTTAACAGTTTTGAAATATGAAATCCGGACAGATCAAAACTTTGAAGCAGCAGTAAATCGAGCATGTAGAGCAATTAAACAAGATACAAGAACTTCAATTTTATGCTGATCCCTCTAAACTTTTAGAAGAAGCATACAATAATACTGAGAAGGATTATTCAATAATTCGCCTACTCCGTAAATTATCGAAGGAATTATTAGTCAACCCCACTCGGAAATATGAATACCTAACTGAAGGTGTTAGAACAGCTTATCAACCACCAGAATTTTTTTCAGTTGAGGGTATAGGTGTTTGGATGGCAGAAGAACATGGTTTAAGGCAAATTGCTGGAAATGAAGGTCGAGATCTGTTTTATGAATTTGGCGTTAACGAAGGAAGACATGAGTCAGAAAGAATTATTGTAGTAGATTGCTTTTTAAAAAGTGAGGAGTCTGTATTACGCAAAAGTGATATTCATTTTGATAAAAGATATGGACTGTGCTATCCTATAGGGAAACAATTAGTTCTTCTTGTTGCTATAACAGGAACAAGGGAATTAAGTGAAGAAGAAATTGACGATATTTTTAGGCATAATTATAACTTGATGAATACAATAAATTATATTTTCGGAGGTGATTCTGCATGAACAGACCTCATCAATTAACAGGAAAACATTCTTATAAAGTTGGGGAAGCAGTAACTGGTATCCGAGCAGTTATTCCTACCAAAAATGGAAGAGAAGAATCAGGGGTAGTCGTTTATAAGAGAAAAGCGGAATACAAAGATGACCCTTACAAAAAAACAGCAAGAGCATGATTTTAGAGAAGAGAATATAATTTTCTTCTCTTTTTTTTTGTTTAACTCTAATAAGGGCATTTTTTTAAATACATTACTAAATAAATTAAGGGTGGTGTATATTATGGTTGAGTTTGGAAAACAACTCAGTATTCCACTGGTGGAGGAGGTACACATTTTGAAAATCGGTCTGTTTCTCTTCTTCCCTCAATTTTTTGGAATATTGGTGCCTGCCCCGGAGTGGTAACATACTATCTTACCGGCAGTAAGCACCTTTTTTTATGAAAACAAATATCATACTGACGAACACTAACATTCCTAGTAAAATAAAAGTAAAAGATTGTAAAATTTTGAGGAGGGCTGTAATGAGGGATTTAATAACTAAGGAACTATTAAAATATAATAAGAAAACCATTACCCTTGAAGAACTGGAGACTTGGATTCCGAGCAATTCTCTTAATTATGAACAGTTTGCTCAACTTATTCTTTCTTTTGAAGAAGAAGGCATATTAGAGATGGTGAAATCAAAAGGTAGAAATACTCGCACTCCTTCATTAGCCTATACATATCGTATTACGAAGCAACACTTAAAAAAAGACTTTCATGAGGAGCTAAAAAGCTACCGCCTCCGTTTACATCCTTCCATACATCTAGATTCATATTTTGGATTAGACCCTTCACAATGGAATTCAGATAAACCTTATTTACTATTAATCCATGATTATCTTGAATCTTTTGGTTTTCCTACCCATGAGGTACCTGCCCCAGAGCGAAGTGTAGAACTTGTTGGTGATGAAAAATGGATAACCGATAAACATGGGAAAGAGTTATTGGAGCGAATCGGGTTATGGACAGCTATGAAAATTATTCCTGTATCTGACCCTTTAATGTTTGCTGTTAATCCTAGTGTTCTTACCCAAAAGGTGCAAAAACACCTCATTGTTGAAAACAAAACTACATATCAAGCGTTAGTAGATTCGTTATCAGATATGGATTTTTCTACAGTGATTTATGGTAGTGGAAATAAAATTATAAAAAGTATTGAACAATTTCATCGGCAGCTTCCTCTTCCTCATGCAGAACATAGATTTTATTATTTTGGTGATATAGATAATTCTGGAATCTTTATTTGGTATCGTTTAAACGAAAAGGTACCTGTACATTTGGCCATGCCGTTTTATCAAGCATGTTTGGACAAACCTTCTTTAGAGGGAAAGACAAATCAACGAATGGATAGAGCCGCCATAGACGTATTTCTGTGTTTATTTACAGAGCAAGAGCGGGAGAAACTATTAGCCGTTTTAGACCGTGGTCACTATTATCCCCAAGAGATATTAAAAACAAGTGAGCTAGAGCATATATGGAGGAACGCAACATGGAACTAAATGAAATTTCTGATATTACTTCAGGGTTCAGAGAGCGTATGCGTCGTCTTGCTTTGTTTGACCCCCTGTATGAGCTTGAACGTAAAAAAGTAAAAGATTTGAAGGAGCAACCGATTGACATGAAAGGTCTTGGATTGCTAACACTTCTATTCTTTTTCGAGCAAAAGATAATGAGAAATCATAAAGTCGGTACTATGGATGTAGCAAAATTCCTACAAAAGGTCACAGAAAGTCGTTACTACCTAGATGGACAGCTGTATGTAGAGATATCGTCGAGCATTATTGAGATATTTCGTCCAACCCATGGTAAAAAGCGTTCTTATTCCTTTTATAATTGGGAGACATTGCAAGAGGATAGATTAGAATATTCACTTCTAAAGGCCAATACATTTGATTCAAAAACAAATACACAATTTTATACATTAGATGAAGATGGCTTGGAGCTTATTTTTGCAACGAAGGAATTTTATAGTGAATTTCAATTATCTATTAACCAGTTAATGCTTCGAAAACAGCTTGAAAAAGGTGAGTTTCGAGGAGCTCTGCGTCAAATCAATGAAATGCGTATTGATGTGGAAGCTCTCAATGAAAGAATGATTAAGCTACGGCATGAGATTCAACGCAGCATTGTTTCTGAAGAAACCTTCGAAAGGTACAAGCAGCTATTAGAAGATATCCATGCCCGCCTTGAAAGAGAAAATGAAGAGTTTTCTGAACTAAGGCAATTTGTGAAAGAGACCAAGGATCGATTATATGAAAAGGACTATCATCAAAAAGAAAAGAAGACGTATGCTTATGTTCTAGAAATAACAAAACAACTAGAAAGTGTTCATTATGAACATTCAAGGCTTTTGGAACAAAGTATTGAATTAAAGAATCATACATTAAAGGCAGCACAAGAGTCTTTATATTATACAGGAATTGATGCTTTTAACTTTGACCAAGACATAACCGCTAGAGTAATAAGTTCCCCTCTTCCACTAGAAGCAATGAAAGGGTTACTACACCCCTTCCTACATATACATCAAGAGCAAATTTGGTCCCCTTTCACCATATTTGCTGAGCAAAATATAAGGGAAGATCGAGAAGAGAAAGTAGATTATGGTTTTATTGAAATTGGTAATCAAAATGAGAGTGACTATCAGGAATACTTGAGGAAAAATTATGGTTACGTTATGAAAGTGTCTTTGGAGGCAATGGGAGAGGGTTGTAAAGAGCTTGGTGAAGTTATCAATTATTTGCGTCAAAAGGAAGATTCCCTACTTCATAAGCGTTTTTTCTATGATTTTTGGATCATCCTCCATCAACGGTCCCCTATCATTTCAGGTAAGATAGAAACAGAAGAAGATGAGCAGAATCACAGTTTAGATGATGCATTAACTCAATTAGGTGATCGAACCTTGCACATATACGAACGAATCGACACATTAAAGGTAACAGACCGGTTTTCGATTCAAAACATGGACATCATTTTAGAGGAGGGGCTAGTAGATGAATTATAGTGAGAGCAAAGTCATGCAAGCATTCGAGATTTATACTCTCTTAGCTCGGGACGGTCAGGCTAGTACTGAATCACTTTCAATATATATAGCGGATGATGCTATCCGTGGTTTAGTAGACAGTTTTGCCAATCATGTAGATTGTGTTGTTATCATTGCTGGAGATAAGTTCTATATGATTCCAGAAACGAAGCTATCACCCTTTCATGTGAACAATGATTATATAAAACGAACATATTTAAAATCTGGAGCAACGAATGCAGATATTTATTTACTTTATTTCACAACAATCATTTTGATGGGTGCTTTTTATGATAGCTATCAAACCTTGGAACCAACAAGAGACTTTATTCGTATCGATGAATGGGCTCGATTAGTTAATGAACGGATTCAAGTACTTATGGAACATGATGATGGGAAACTTCGTGAAAGAGAGCAAGAGTTTTCATATAACTGGAAGCAAATCATTGAAAAATGGGAAGATATGAATGATATCAAGGAAACCGCGAAGAAACAAAGTGGAAACACGATTAGTCGGTTAAGCTTCATGGATACAGCAAAACGATTCCTACTTGACCAGGAACTTATTGAAGAGATTGGGAACAATGAAGTAATCCTAACTGAAAAATCCAAGACGATTGTTCAACGCTTTTTTATGGAAGTGGAATATAACAAAGGAATACTAGAGTTCATATACCAATGGGAGGAGACGGACGAGAATGCCATCAATTAGTAAAATCCGCTTTACGAATGTTGTGTATGAAGACGGCATGAAACGCTACAATGATGAGATTTTTAAATTTGATGGCTATAATGGAGCCATTTTACTTGAGAATGGTGGAGGTAAAACCGTTTTTATTCAAACGGCACTTCAAGCAATTATTCCTCATACAAGTCTATCGGATCGAAAAATCAAACAAACACTCCAACTAGATAACTATCCAGCGCATATTGCAATTGAATGGATTCTTTCTGAAAATCCACGACGATATTTGGTCACAGCAGTGAGTTTATTCTTAACAAAGGATGCGTTAGGGTCCTATCGGTATGTGTATCCTTACCAGGCTGGAGATAGACATGGCATTGAAGGTATTCCTTTTGTGCGGAAAGAATCCAATCGTCCAGCTGATCGAGGAGAAATATCAGATTATTATCAGCAAATGTCACAGCAGTTCATGAATGCCCAAACTTTCTCTACTATAAAAGAGTTTCAACAACATATTGAAGAACAGTATCATATCATTGCAAATGAATGGGAAAGTATTGTGAAAATTAACAGTACTGAAGGTGGCGTTGAGGCGTTTTTTGATGAATGTAAACAAACTACACAACTGTTTGATCGTCTTCTTATTCCAACTGTAGAAGGGGCCATTTCAGGGCATGATCAAAAAACCTTTGCAGATACATTTGAAAAACATCGAGCAAGCTTTAAATTATATAAGGAATTAAAAGAACAAATTGAGGAAAATAAAGCGATTGAGGAAGAATTGGACCGTTATGTGCTGACTTATGAAGGATTACACGTTCAAGAGCAAGCATATGAGCAAAAGAAACAACGAGCAAAAGCAGTACTGGATCTTATTCTCAACCAACAGGTAGAGAATAAGAATAAACTGGATTCAATAGAAATTAAGATAAAAGACTGGGAAGTAGTAAATAGACACCATCTTAAGAAAAAGCTTTCTGTAGAGATTCAAAGAGAGCAAGATGAAAAAGAGAAAATACAAAATGAGCTAAATGACCATTCAAGGGCACTCCATTTCTACAATGACGACCTCTTAGATGCTAATAATAGCTTTTATTCTTTAAAACATGCAGAGTTGAAACATAAACATAAGGAAGAGCAGAGTCGGATTCAGTCTTTAAACACCCAACTAGAAATGCTTGACGAAGATGAGGAGATTCATGAGGTAAAAGACAAATTAGATGAAAACAGTCAGGAGCTTGTTGGCTATTTCTTGCATGAAATGGAGAAAAGTAATAAACGTAAGCACGAATTAAAATTAGAGAAACAGCCAATCGAAGAACAAATTCAAAAGTCTAGAAATCAACTAGCTGATCAGAGTAATCAGCTAGAGCATACCAAAGAAAAGTATAATAGTATAAACGGAGAAATGGAAAAAACAAACCAGTACATGACCCGTATCAAAAATAAAATCCTTTCTAACCCGGACCAGGAGTCAGTGAGTGATAGCATTAAACAATGGGAGGGTCGGCTTGACTTTCTAGATAATCAAATTGTCCAGTTGAAAAATGACAATAAACATTTAACCGGATTGATTAACGAATGCAAGGAACAACAAGAAACACTTTCCAATGAATTAGCAACGAAAGATAGAGACAAATTCCAACTCCAAGGTAAAATCGATCAGGCTAATAGTGCTCATGAAAAAGCAAAGGAAGTACTAAGTACATTACGCACCCAATGGGCCACACTTGATTCAATTTATTTAAAGCAGGATTCACTGACCAAACAGACTCATGATTACATCCTCCAATTAAACATAGAGCGGGACACCGGTTTATATAAGGAGCGGTTGGCTCATCGCTTTATAGATGACTACGGTACTCAAGATTTATTTTTCGCAGACCCTTTTCTTGAAAAACAGGTGAAGCAATGGGGTAACCAATTTAATTTATTAGAAACAGGCGTACAATTTATCCAGTCATTTAATGTTTCCGATCGTGTTAAACAATATCCTCTTTGGTCGATTACGTTAATTACAACGGAGGGTGAAAAAGAACACTTAAAAAGAAAAATTAAAAATATGGATCAAGTGTTACAATTTCCTATTGAAGTAATTTCGGTTGAACAGGCACGTGCAATCGTGCAGGGAGGAAAACACGAACCCCACCTAATCACACCAGCTTATTGGACAGAGAATCAAGACATTACGTATTTCCAAAATTGGAAGCAGACGATGAAAAAGCGTGCCGAGGAAGCAACTACAGCTCGTTTAGAAATAGAAGGAAGATTGAACGATTGGAATAGAGGAGCAGAAAAACTATTAACTTTCTTACAAGAATATCCCTATAAAGATTATCAAGAAAGTAAAGAAAGTTTGTCTGAACTAGTCCATAGGATACAAGAACTAAAAACAAAGCTAAAAGATGTACAGACTAAAAAGGATGAATATGAGAAAAAACACTCAACCCAGAAAGATAGATTCCATTCTTTTGAACAAGAGTATTATGGCTTACAGGGTAAAATGAAAGATGCTCAAGATTATCTTCAATTGGAAAAAGAATTTTTGGATAATAAAAAAGTGCAAGAACAGCTTACAGCACAAATCCAAGACTATGAACGTGTTATAAAAAACATAAACAATCAAATTTCGAGACTAGAAGAAGACAAAAGAGAAATAGAGAAAAGTGAAGATGCTGAAAACTATCATTATACTAGATTGATTGATGACGAACTCTACCACGAGGTCAAAGCCTTTCATCCGATATACACAAATAAGACGAAAAGTATACTAATAAAAGAACGTGAAGAACTGAATTATGCATTACGCAAGCTATCAAGTACAAGAAATGAAATAAAAATTAAGCTAGAACACTCTTATAAGGAACTAAATAATATTGCAAATCAATTGGAAGAAATAGTGCTGGACCATGGGCCAATCAAAGATGAAATTGTGTTTCCTCCGAATGGGAAGGAACGAATTGCTTATTTCCGTGAGAAAATAAATGATTTAAAGAAGAGTGTGGATGAGGCAACTAAAGAGTATCGTGCTTCTGAGGAGAAAAAAATTAAGCAGGAAAAGGATCTTGAATTCGCATTTAATAAATTCTATGAATCGTTTCCTAATGAAGAGCCCGAAATATTCGTAGAACCCGTAAAAGAAATACAGGAGCAGTTAGTAGTTGAAAGGAAACGTTTAGATGAGCAGCTTGGTTATCATGAAGAGGAACAAAAACGGATTAGCAAAGAATATGAATCACTAAGAGATGCATTTCATGAGCTAGACCGATTTGAAGAGGCACATCATTTTAAAGGACCATCTGTTATTGCTAGCGTCTTAACTGATGAAGAGATTCAAAACTTTACCTATGAGCGTCTTGCCTTTGTTCAAAATGTGACTGTTCAGTTGAAGCAAGGGAAAGACAAGGTTTCAAAGGAATATGAAAAAGTAGACAAAGCCAAAGAGTCATTTAAGTCATTCTGTAAAAATAAAATTACAAATGTAAAGATGAGAGAAATGGCGCGCCAAGGTATTGATCATAAAAAATCATATAAAGAGGTTATTGAATTCCAAACAAATATGCAAAAAAGAATTCAAAACGCGATTAAATATAATGAAGAAAGTATAATCAATCATGACAAACAATTAGAACAGTATGTAACCCACATCAATAGTCACCTGCGAACAATTGCTGGGGAGCTTGAGTTAATTCCAAAGAAGACCAAGGTGAAGATAGAGAACTCATGGAAAGAGATTTTTAAATTTTCTATTCCAGAATGGACAGAAGAAGAAGGGAAAAATCGAATTCGCAAACATATTGAATGGATTTTAGAGCAATTAGATTCGGAAAGATTCACCACTGTAGAAGGAAAAGAGGATTATGCCAAGGTTCGAAAGGAAATCGAAACATGGCTTCATTCCAAGCAGCTCTTACGTGTGGTTATGAACAATGAAATAATGAAAGTGAGTTGTCGCAAAGTAACCAATGATAATCAAGTGACAACTAGATCTTACTCATGGGAGCAATCCAATGTATGGTCTGGTGGAGAAAAATGGAGTAAAAACATGACATTGTTTCTAGGCATTCTTAATTATGTAGCCGAAAAACAAAAACACATCGAAGCGAATATGAAGCGCCACCGTGTTGTCATCATGGATAATCCGTTTGGAAAAGCATCAAGTGACCATGTTCTAAATCCTGTATTCTTTATTGCAGAACAACTTGGCTTCCAAATTATCGCACTAACCGCACATGCTGAAGGAAAATTCTTACGTGACTACTTCCCTGTCATTTATAGCTGTCGTCTTCGAAAAGCAGCGGACTCTAACAAACAAATCATGACAAAAGTCAAACAGATCCATCAAGCATACTTTCAGGATCATGAACCACAAGCGCTAGAAAGACTTGGTGAAGTGGAGCAGTTGGAGTTGTTTTAATAGAATATATTAAAGAATAGATGATTAGAAGTTAATTATATACTTAACATTTAATTTAGTAGGGGTGTTTACAAAGTTATGGCTCTAATCAATAAAATGGAGAGAATTAGTAGAAATTCAAAAGTACATGCCGAAGTTGAAACTTCATATAATGTAGTGATTAAAAACGGAAAAAAATACGTGCAACTTAATACTTACGGCTCAAGAGAAAGAAAACAAAAAGGGGAAGTAAGCCAGACAATCCAACTCAGTGAAGAAGCAATAAATAAACTACAAGAAATTATAAAGAATGAAGATTACTGAATTTTGAGTTTAAGAAATTGGAGGATTTATTATGAGTAAGTATGGTCAAGCTGCTATAAGAGCTGTTGAATTAGTCAATAAGAAAATAGTTGATTCTCCAATTAAAGGATGGGAAATTGCAACTTCCGAATTATTTGGTGAGGGGTCCTGGGGGCAAAAGAAAGGATGTCCAAAAAATGCTTTTCTTGGTTTATGTGAAGAAGGGTTAGTTGATCAGATTCCTCGTGGAAATTATAACTCCAGAAAGTTATCAAAAAATAAGGATTATGCTATTACAGCAGTAAATATTGTTAGAGATCAACCTAACCTCCTTGATGATATTACAGAGCTTTGGAACCAAGTCACAAAAGGTAATGGAATTTCACGTAACTATCAAATGGATGTAGTGGAAACACTTATAAGAGAAAAGTATATTAAGGTTTGATTAGAGTATTATGTTAGGAAAATAGAAAGACCATTTCTTGTTGCAATCGAAAACCAAATAAAACGGAAAAACCGTCACTTTGTTTTCTAGGTTCAATGATAAACATGAGTGGAACAGCCATCATATAAGGGAGTGCCACCGTATTTATCGCTCAAGTGTACAACGCGGATCTATCCATCTCTCAAATTCTAATGATTGTGTTAACCTCTGTCTTAGCAAGCATTGGAACAGCAGGTGTGCCTGGAGTTGGACTGATTATGCTTGCCATAGTATTTACGCAAGTGAACTTACCGGATGAAGGAATTGCGCTCATTATCGAAATTGACCGCCTGTTAGGTATGAAGCTTTCTGCGGTTAAAATTACGGGGGATGCGGCTTGTGCGGTTATTGTTGCGGAGAGTGAGAATAATAGGGAAACTAAGTTTAACGAAACGCAAGCTAATTCGAAGGTAATAGTTTGTAAACATTGGATTTATTAAAGCCTAAATAAAAATTTAAATCAGGTGCCTCACCCCAGAGTAGTGACGTATTTGCATGCCGGGGAACAGGCACCTTTTTTAATTTAGTCATATCCAGAAAAAAGTATACATCACAAAACTTTATGGATTAATGTGTTTGTAAACCAACTTTTAGGTCTAACCTAATATCCCTCTTTAATAGTTATTATTAAAGGAGGGACAAGACGTGGACATTCAGCATACAATGATAGATAGATATATCTTAAAAATCGAAAAAATAATCCGTATTGGTAATTATACGGAACATTCTTTTAGGCCAATGTTTAAGGAACTAATTGATTCTATAAGCAATGATATTGAAGCAATCAATGAGCCGACTAGAGAGAAATATGGATCACCAGATTTTCTAATACTTAAAGAAAGATACCCATTAGGATACATAGAGACAAAGAAGATAGGAGCGAATTTGGAGGATGTTGAAGAGAGTGAACAACTTCTTAGATATCGTGAGGGAATTTCTAATTTAATATTAACGAATTATATAGATTTCAGGTGGTATGTTAATGGGAGTTTAAGATTGAAGGGAACGTTAGCAGATATAGATCTTAAGAAAAATACATTGATTAAAAAGATAAGCAGTAAAGATGTTACACAGGTTTTATCAAATTTTTTAATGGTTAAAAATGAGATCTCTAATTCAGAGGAACTAGCAAAACAAATGGCCCACTACGCTTTATATATAAAATCAGAGTTACAACTATTTTTGAAGAGCTCAGACAGAAATGTTAGATTTTTAAAACAACAATTAGACGGTTTTAGACAAATCTTATTAAATGATTTAACAGAAGATGAACTTTCCGATATGTACGCACAAACCATATGTTACGGACTCTTTGCTGCTCGTTTAGCCTCAAATGATGAAGATATGCTTACCAGGTTTAATGCTTCCTATGCCATACCTCAAACAAACCCATTTCTAAGGAGGTTATTTAATGAAATAATTGGTCCAGATTTAAATGAAAAAATTGGGTGGATTGTTGATGACTTAGTAAAATTATTGAATGCAACTAAAATCAACAAAATTCTTTACTCCATGGAATCACATCCTGAACATGATCCAATTATCCATTTTTATGAAACCTTTTTATCATATTATGACCAATCAATTAGGAGTTTTAGAGGTGTGTATTTCACACCAAAATCAATAGTTTCCTTTATTGTTAGGAGTGTGAACATTATACTAAAGGAAAAATTCAACTTAGATGGCGGTTTAGCAAACTCAAGTTTGATTAACTTAAGTGATAATAAGCAATTACATAAAGTTCAAATTCTTGATCCTGCCTCCGGAACGGGAACATTCCTTAATGAAATAATACAAGAAGTATATAAAACATTTGAGAACAATAAAGGTTTATGGACTGGATATGTAAAGAATCATTTATTACCAAGATTATATGGGTTTGAAATACTCATGGCACCATACACTGTATCACACATGAAGTTAAGCGTCACATTAAAAGAGTTAGGGTATGATATATCTAGCAATGAAAGATTAAGAGTATATTTAACTAATACTCTAGAAGAGGTTCATGAAATGGTCGAACAACCATTTTTCTCATATTGGTTATCTGAAGAAGCAAATGCAGCTAGAGAAATTAAACGTGATGTTCCTGTTGTATTTTGCAATAAAAAAGCGCAGAAAAATGCAATAAAAAATGCAGAGTGTTGCCACCCAATTAAAATCTATTTAATGGGATTTTGATAAAGCGTTAGTAAGTC
>NZ_BAAADJ010000053.1 GCF_039522365.1 Bacillus carboniphilus
AATGTACCCGGAGTACTATAAAGGGGTACATGGGAAAGAGTACAAGTTATCGGACATCCACTAGACAAAAAAGGACCGGGCGGTTTTTGCCCGGTTTTTCTTATTGGGGTTTTAGATTTAGTAGTTTCTGTGCCGAATCTGGATGTATATGGAAAATTTGGAACAAAGGCGAGGGTTTCTGTGCCGAATCTAGATAAATATGGAAAATTTGGAACAAAAGTGATGGTTTCTGTGCCGAATCTGGATGTATATGGAAAATACGGAACAAAAGTGAGGGTTTCTGTGCCGAATCTGGATGTATATGGAAAATACGGAACAAAAGTGAGGGTTTCTGTGCCGAATCTGGATGTATATGGAAAATTTGGAACAAAAGCGAGGGTTTCTGTGCCGGATCTGGATGTATATGGAAAATACGGAACAAAGGCGAGGGTTTCTGCACCGAATCTGGATGTATATGGAAAATCCAGAACAAAAGCAAGAGCTTCCCTTCCGAAAAACTGGATACATATGGAAAACTAAGAACAAAAGCAGAATAAGAGTAAGTTTGGAAATCAGAGACAAAAAAATAAAATTATTACAATCTTTTTACTTTAAAAAAGTTTTGGTAAACTTATATGGTGCGATTTGGAATGACAGTGGAGGAAAAAAACATGAGGGTATTTTTAGAATTAGGATGGTTTTTTAAACAGGAGAAAAGGGCTTATATTTCTGGCGTACTTGTCTTACTGTTTGTAGCTGTCCTACAATTAGTGCCACCCCGCATTGTTGGGTTGGTGGTAGATGAGATTATTCAAAATGAAATTACGGTAAATGGATTACTGATTTGGGTGGGCCTTCTTGTACTAAGTGGTTTAGCCATGTATGTGCTCCGATATGTATGGAGAATTAAAATCTTTGGTTCCGCTGTTAAGCTGGCTAGACAGCTTCGCGAGACGTTGTATCATCACTTTACAACGATGACTTCTGCCTTTTATCAAAGAAAAAGAGTGGGAGACCTAATGGCTCATGCCACGAATGATTTAAGTGCCATTCAGCAGACAGCAGGATCTGGAGTTTTGACCTTAGTGGACTCATTAGCAACAGGTGGGTCGGTCATTTTAGCAATGGGGTTCACGATTAGCTGGAAGCTTACGTTAATTGCTTTAATTCCACTACCGTTTATGGCGATTTTAACGAGCTATTACGGTCATTTATTACACAAAAAGTTTAAGTCAGCCCAGGAAGCTTTTTCTTCTTTAAATGATAAGACGCAAGAAAGTGTGAATGGGGTTAAAGTTATTAAAACGTTTGGACAGGAAGAAGAAGAAGTTGAATCGTTCCGTGAGCAATCTGAAGATGTGGTGCAAAAGAACATCGCAGTTGCCAAAATTGATGCACTTTTTGATCCAACGATTTCTATTATTATAGGAATCTCTTACTTCTTAACGATCGTATTTGGTTCACGATTTGTGATGAATGGTGAAATGACAATAGGGGATTTAGTTGCCTTCACTACCTATTTAAGTCTTTTAGTATGGCCAATGTTAGCATTTGGATGGCTGTTTAACATTGTGGAGAGAGGGAGAGCCTCTTATCAACGTGTTAGAAGTTTACTAGATGAAGTACCTGAGATTGTAGACTTACCAGGTGCTGTGGACACAACACCTACTGGAGACATTGAAGTGAAACTTACTCGTTTCTCCTATCCAAATGAAACAGACATGGCATTACATGATATTGAATTCAGCTTGGAAAAGGGGCAAACCTTAGGAATTGTTGGGAAAACCGGTGCAGGAAAGACTTCCTTACTTAAATTACTACTTCGTGAATTCGAAGGGTACGAGGGTGAAATTGTAGTGGGTGGAAAGTCTATTAAACAATATAAATTAGAAGCCCTACGCAGTGCATATGGGTATGTTCCTCAGGACCACTTCTTATTCTCGAGTACGGTTAGCGATAATATTTCCTTTGCAAGACCGAATGCAACCCAGGAAGAAATTTGGGAAGCAAGCCGCACAGCTTGTATCCATGATGATATTCTTGAGTTTTCGGAAGGCTATGAAACGATTGTGGGAGAAAGAGGGGTTTCCCTTTCAGGTGGTCAAAAGCAAAGAATATCCATTGCGCGTTCCATCTTAATGGATCCGGAGATTTTAATTTTGGATGACTCCTTATCAGCAGTGGATGCCAAAACAGAGGAAGCAATCTTGACTGCTCTTCGAAACAATCGCGAGCAGAAAACGACTATTATAACGGCACATCGTTTGAGTGCGATACAACATGCTGACCTCATTATCGTCTTGGATAACGGTACGATTGTAGAAAGAGGCAATCATGCAAAGTTAATGGAACAAGGCGGATGGTATAAAGAGATGTATCTTCGTCAGCAGTTAGAGTCTTTAGTGGAGCACGGAGGTAAGTGATGGAGAAGACACGATCAATGACAGGTAAAGAACAGACAGTTGTGTTAAAGCGGTTATTAACATATGCAAAGCCACATTGGAAAATGATTGTGGCCGCATTTGGACTTCTCCTCATTATGACTCTAGGGGACATATTGGGTCCGGTATTAGTTAAGATTTTCATCGATGATCACTTAACACCATTTATATTAGATAATCAATCACTTGCTGTAAATGCATTGATAGCACTCGGGGCAGGTTTTATTTCGATTCAGATTTTGAATGCGGTAGCCTCTTATTTTCAGCTGTATCAATTTCAAAAAATAGCGCTGAAAATCATTCAAGCTATCCGAGTTGATGTGTTTCAAAAGGTACATTCATTAGGGTTAAAATTTTTTGATCGAACACCAGCAGGTAGTCTTGTATCAAGGGTGACCAACGATACAGAAGCGATTAAGGATATGTTTGTATCCGTTTTGATTTCATTTGTACAAAGCTTTTTCCTCATGATTGGGGTATTTATTACTATGTTTATTTTAAACGTAAAGTTAGCACTATTTTGCTTGTTTACGTTACCAGTTTTGTATCTCATCATGAGGTCGTATCGAAAGCTTAGTTCCAGAATTTATTCGGATTTACGGGAAAGATTGAGTCAGCTTAACGCAAAGCTAAGTGAATCGTTACAAGGGATGTCCATTATCCAGGTATTCCGTCAAGAGAAGCGTTTACGTAAGGAGTTTGAAGACATCAATAACAAGCATTTCGCAGCCGGTGTGAAAAACTTAAAAGTGGATGCTCTTCTTTTAAGACCAGCGATTGACCTTGTGTACATTGCAGCTCTAGTCGTTGTATTAAGTTTTTTCAGTATTACTTCTTTAAATAATCCGGTGGAAGTAGGGGTGCTTTATGCATTTATTACCTACTTAGATCGTTTCTTTGAACCCGTGAACCAAGTGATGAGTCGAATGACATTCTTCCAACAAGCTATCGTTGCAGCATCACGGATTTTCACGCTTATGGACGAAAAAGAGCATGCACCAAGTCAACTTTCTGCCAATGAAAAGAGTATTACTTCTGGAGATATTCAATTCGACAAGGTGAGCTTTTCATATGATGGTAAAAGAGATGTGTTAAAAAATATCTCTTTTACAGCCAAAGCCGGTGAAACTGTTGCGTTAGTGGGGCATACAGGTAGTGGGAAAAGCTCCATCATAAACTTACTCATGCGCTTTTACGAGTTTGAACGTGGAGATATCAAAATTGATGGAACATCCATAAAAAATCTCGAAAAAAATGAGCTGAGAGATAAAATGGGGCTCGTCTTACAGGACCCGTTCTTGTTTTATGGAACCATCAAAGAAAATATAAAGCTTCATAAATACGATATGACAGAAGAAGAAGTCATTGAGGCTGCAAAGTTTGTTCAAGCCAATACATTTATTGAAAAACTTGAAGATGACTATGATCATATTGTAACGGAAAGAGGTTCTACCTTCTCGAGTGGGCAAAGGCAACTGATTGCTTTTGCGAGAACCATTGCATACAATCCGCAAATCTTAGTATTGGATGAGGCAACGGCCAACATTGATACGGAAACAGAAGAAGCCATTCAGGTGGCTTTAAAGAGAATGAGAGAAGGGCGTACAACGATTGCCATTGCACATCGACTTTCTACCATTCAAGATGCGGAACAAATTCTAGTGCTACATCAGGGTGAGATTGTGGAACGTGGAAATCATCAAGAACTACTAGCTAAAAAAGGCCTTTACTACAAAATGTACATTTTACAGAATGGTTCTGGTGCTAACTTGGAAGACGCAGTAGCGCAAACAGAAGGAGTAGAATAAAGCATAGAAAAAAGACTGGGGTTAAAACACCCCAGTCTTTTTCTATATAGAAGGACAGGAAACACCCTTTTGGGCCGATCGGCTCCTGTTTTTTATTTGTTGAACAGGCTGAAATAATGGTCTATTCATCGAGAACCAGTAATGGATGATTCTTGTTGTGTATGTTTTTGATAATATTTGTAGTTATATTCATTGAGTAGTCGATCAAGTTCTTGGCTATAACGAATGGCAAGATTAGAACTCAATCCAGATTGGTTGACAATTCTAATCAATTCTTCTCGTTTTTGTTCGATAGCTTCTGCTAATAGAGTGTGATTGGTCACAAATAAAACCCTCTCGATTGATTCTAGTCATTCTCCTAATATTAGGGAATAAAAGTATACTCCATAGTATAAAGCATGAACGTTCGCTTTCATAGGAAAAATTTCACCGGTCTTATATTATTCCCAAAAATTTCTCAATCTAAACAAAAACCAAAGAGTCACAAAATATTCAAATCCATTTCTTTCAACTTTAGGTGCTTAACGTGTACAATTAGTTTATGTTTACGAGTAAATAAGATTAAGAAGGAGGAGAGCAGCTTGAATGAGCTCAATTTATTTTTAGCCTTTGGAGCTGGTTTTTTAAGTTTTATCTCACCTTGCTGTCTTCCGTTATATCCTGCATTCCTCTCATATATTACAGGAATGTCTGTAGGTGAATTGAAACAGGAAAATGCCATGTTAAGTCGAAGAAGTATATTACATACACTGTTCTTTTTAATTGGGTTTTCCATTATCTTTATAGCAATTGGTTTCAGTACCACGTTAATAGGTGAATTCTTCTATCAATATCAAGATTTGATTCGGCAATTAGGAGCTATTTTTATTATCCTATTTGGACTTGTACTAGTCGGTATGTTTACGCCAAAGTTCTTGATGAAAGATCACCGATTTGAGTTTAAAAATAAACCAGGTGGATATATAGGTTCTATCCTTATTGGAATGGCGTTTGCAGCAGGTTGGACCCCTTGCTCTGGTCCGATTTTAGGGGCGGTACTTGTGCTAGCAGCTCAAAATCCAAGCAGTGGTGTTCTTTATATGACTGCCTATGTTCTAGGTTTTGCACTTCCGTTCTTTATCCTGTCATTCTTTGTTGGAAAAATGGGATGGATTCGAAAGCACAATGCCAAAATCATTAAAGTTGGCGGGTACCTCATGATTTTGATGGGGGTTATTCTCTTCTTTGATTGGATGACTCAAATCATTAGTATCCTATCTATGTTAGTGCCTGGAGATTTTCAAGGCTTCTAAAATGCGAAATTTGTCATATTATCTAAGTTGAATAATTCTAGTACTTTAGATATAGTTAAAATAAGAGTTAATTCATTCGACCTATCCGGAATCAAAGGTGAGAGGGGTCATAATTTAGAATATGGCAACTATACTAATTGTCGATGATGCGAAATTTATGAGAATGACATTACGGAACATATTCGAAGAAGCGAATCATACCATTGTTGGAGAAGCACAAACAGGCAAAGAATCCATTGATTTATATAAGGAATTACAACCGGATTTGGTCACGATGGATATTACAATGCCAGAAATGGACGGAATTGAAGCAGTTAAAAGAATAAGAGAAATCGATCCCAACGCAACGATTATTATGTGTTCAGCTCTAGGGCAATCACGTCTGGTACTAGAAGCCATAGAAGCAGGAGCAGTTGACTTTATCGTAAAACCATTCGAGAAAGAAAGAGTTATGGAAGCTGTGGATCGTGCCTTGCGTCATGAAGCAAATTTTTCATGATGCTTTTTTTTGCCCATAAATGCAGCATAGAGGTTGGTAACTTGACTATAGAAGGTCTATAATAGGGAAGAAATCAAATTAGAGGATGAAGGATTATGCTACTAGAATCAACCATCATTGCAATAGTCATGAGCATACTAGTGATTTTCATTCGGCTCAAGGCATCACAAAAGCCGGTCAATGCTAAGAAGATCATACTGCCTCCATTCTTTATGAGTACTGGAGTCATCATGTATGTGTTTCCATATTTTAGAATTACACCAACAGAAATGTTAGAAGCCGTATTACTGGGGTTATTCTTCTCCATTTTCTTAATCAAAACTTCTAACTTTCAGGTAGTTGATCGAGAAATCTACTTAAAGAGATCTAAAGCATTTGGGTTCATTCTAATTGGTTTGTTACTAGTTCGTATTGTACTCAAGTTAATATTAAGCTCTTCCATTGATGTTGGAGAACTAAGTGGTATGTTTTGGCTCATTGCCTTTTGTATGATTGTTCCTTGGCGAGTTACGATGTATGTGCAGTATCGCAGAATTGAAGCTAGATTAAATAGAGGCACACTTACAACCGAAACAATCTAACATTATTGTCACGATTAAGAGAAAAATTCAATACTATACAACTAAGAACGCATGACTTTCAACACGAAGGGGTCATGTGTTTTTTTATGAGGAGGAAAAATGTATGGAGGAGTATAAGGGATATAGAGCTTACAATGAAGAAGATTTTTTGAATCATTTTACAGCGAGAAGGGGACGACCAGATAGTCCTAACAATGCCATAGAAGGTCCGATGATTTATGAAATGTTGGACCTCAGGGAGGGGACTCCAAAAATGGAGAATTTTAGCAGTAAAGAGGAATACTTTAGAAGAAGGAGAATCCCAGTAGTTTTAGGGTTTTCTTATATCAAATGATAATAGGAATGGGGGATGGGGTTGAAAAGATGGGTTGTGGCATTATTTTTAATATTACTTTTATTTACTCCAATGATTTGGTGGTATTTTCAGGCACCAATAGCTAGTGGCTTATATCCTGAAAAGGGAGCTGGTTCCATTGTATTAGAGGAAAGTATCCTTGAGAATACAGCAGATTTAGTGTTGCCTGCTGTATGGATAAGGTCTTCCCCTTGGGAAGACCCACCTAATATAGAGCATGTTGAACTGGTTGGACAAAATGGAGGCACGATTGGTACCATTGATGGTGAGTACACTCTTAGGGTGGATCCGGAAACACCCTGGCATCAAAGGGTGGTTACCACCCAAATCGAAATGACCGTGAACGGAGAAATTATAGCCAGAAAAGGTGGGAAATCAATAACACCTTTGTCAAACACTCTTGAGTCGGAATATCTTATCGAGGAATTAAACCTATCATTCGAAGGTGAATCTTTATCTTTTCCGATGACGAATACTTATAAAATTCATACGATTATAGAAAACCGGGGATACTCCTCAGGATTTTGGCGCCAGGAAGGCATGATGTACCTCTATGATCAAGAGATAGAGGAAAGAATGGGTATCATCATTAATTTAAGGGGACCAAGCACGGCAAAACTTGAAGAAATAATCTTCTGGCTTCCAGGCATGCCTGATGATTACTACATGCAATATCCACGTTATTCCTATGAGGATACATTAGATGATTACCTTAATAATGACACATTTGAAGGAAAACCACTTACAGTACCATTCACCTTCACAAAACCAAATGCTCTCATTTATCTTCCCTTCACAGAAGAAATGAAGGAAAAAATGAAAGGAGCCAAGGTATATCTCCTTCCGTACTTTACATTTTCTACTTCCGATAATCAGGTTTATCATACTGGTGGTGGAGGAAGTGTTGGCCGATGGGGACAGGATATAGATTGGAAAGAGAAACTAATCATGCCTATAGAATAAAAAGGGGGAGACCATGGATTTTCTGATTAACTTATTTGATTATCTTTTTTCCAATAAGAAAACGCTAGTCTACACGACTCATAGTCAGAAGCAATACTACAAAATCGTAGCGAAACTAAAGGCTGCATCTGTTAAATATAGAGTAGCTACTACTTCAAACCTTTCTGCCCATGGCAGTTCTTATAGCGACATGGGGACAGAATATAAGTTTTATGTAAAAGAAGAGGATGAGAGTTTGGCACAACAAGCGATTCATAATGGAGGAAAATAGGACGTTTCTACATTGGGTAGGAACGTTTTTTCCTTGGAAAAACTGTATATTTCGTTACGGGCTACGAAATAATAACAACGATTGCATATACAAGCGGGAGTGGCAGTGGTACAGATAATTGCAACATTGAAGGCTATAGATCCAAATCATACAAGAAAAGGAGGAATGCTTCTTGTTTAGTCTTCGGAAAAAAATCACTACATTATTCTGGATTGCCGTTGGGGGGTTAGTTTTAACAACCATTTATACAGCTGTCTTAGCACAGCAGGGAGTTGAAACGAAAAAAATGATTACATATAACTATAAGACCAATAAACATAAAAATAAGAGTGAAGATGAACAGGATGAAGACGCCTCAGTATGAAAAGCGGGGCGTTTTTTTGTTGAGTTCTGATAAAGGTGGTGTGAGTTCTGAAAAAAGGATGCTGAGTTCTGAAAAAGAGGTGCAGAGTTCTGAAAAAAGGGTGCTGAGTTCTGAAAAATAGGTGCAGAGTTCTGAAAAAAGGGTGCTGAGTTCAGATAACAGCTGCCAACTTCGGATAACTCAGAAATAAAATTAGTAAAATGCTTCATCAAAGTCTCTTTATGCGCTACCATCGTCGTTGATTAACACCTCATTCATTTAAAACATACCTAATTAACTAGAAAAATTTAGTAAACTAAATAGAAGAAAATAAAAACAGAGGTATAAAGATGAATCTTAAGGCGCAGTTAAGACAGTTCAATGAGATGGACACCATTGAACTAAAAAAAATAAAAATAGACGACTTAGTAAATAAAATGTTAGAACAAATCGGTACAACAGACTCAGAGTTAAGGGACTCTTTGATTTACTCGACATTTGTAAGACTGATCAACGAAGAGATATTGACAGAACAACAAATGATTGATGTTCTCGAGGTCTGCATAAGTGACAGTCATTTATTTTTCAAGATTGGAGAAGAAAACGCAGATTCAGTTTTTACACGTTCTTTTTCCGCATTAGTTGTGGCTGCTATTATTTCTAAAGATTTGAAATCTAGGTTTCTTACAGAAGCCATGGTTATGGATTGTTTTGAAAAAAGCATTCAGTATGTCGTCGGAGAGCGGGATGTTAGAGGGTTCGTAAAAGGAAAAGGCTGGGCGCATAGCATGGCTCACGGAGCTGATTTAATGGTTGCAGCTGTGGGGCATCCACTTATTGAGAAGCACAAGACAACAGTATGCCTAGTAGCCATCAAAGAAGCTTTGTTTAAGGGAAGTGTTTATACAGATGATGAAGATGAACGGTTTCTATTTGTTATAGACCATCTAATAGTTAAAGATGTTGAAGAGGAAAAATTGATAGGTTGGATAGACACACTATACCAACAATTAGAGGACGTTCATGCACTGAATGGTTTTAGTAACAATATTTTTATGCTAGAACTAATGTCCAAAATTTCCTGAAGTCCTTATATTTCCGATTGGTGAATCTAGATTGGGGTAGAGGAGTTAGAAACAAAATTGAAGACGTCATTAAAATCCTTTATCAAAAGGTATATGGCTGATACATCCAAAGACTGACCGTAATTACAACTTTCCTCTAATGAATAAATGTCTAATAGACCCTATTCTTAAATACAGAAAGATTGAGGAGGTTTCTTCATGTATTTTAAAAGTGTGACTCTATCTACATCCAAGCTAGAGGCTCTGAAGAATTTTTATGTAGATACATTAGGAATAGAAATGGTGACCGAGAATGAAGGGGAATTTTCCTTGAAAATTGGGAGAAGTGAGTTAACGTTTGTTTCATGTAGCTCTAATCATAATCCTTTTTACCATTTTGCAATAACGATTTCAGGGGAACATTTTAGTCAAGCTAAAAAGTGGGCTCAATCAAAAGTTCAGCTTAACAAAGAAGATAACGAGGATGAAGTGTATTTTAAGTTTTTAGATGCTCACTCCTTTTATTTTGAAGACCCAGCAGGAAATGTAGTGGAATTTATTGGGCGGAATTCAATGAATGCGGATCAATCGAGTTTTTCAATGAAGAGCCTACTTGATTTAAGTGAGGTTAACATAACGGTTGAGGATGTTCTGGACAAGGGGAGAGCTATGCTTCAAGAAGGTTTTAGTGAGATATTCAACCAGCCCCTAGAGCCAGATAGTCTAAATTTTTTAGGAAATCGGGATGCGTATTTCCTATTGGGACCGGTGGGGAGAACCTGGTATTTTTCCAATCAGTTAGCGGAAAGTCATCCAGTTACAGTTGAATTAGATACTGGTAGGGTGGTTTCCTTAGACCATGAAGGGGAACTGAAAATTAGGAAGTGAACCAAAGGAGCTGTACGATGAAGAGAAATAGAGGAGCCGTTATCATACAAAGCAATAATAAAGTATTGCTTATTAAAAGAAAGAGAGAAAACCAGGTTTATTATGTGTTTCCAGGTGGTGGAATTGAAAAAGGGGAGACAGCTGAAGAAGCGGCCAAACGGGAAGCCTTAGAAGAGCTTGGGGTAAGAGTGAATATTCATGAGTGTCTCCAAGAAGTAGAGCACAATGGAACCCAATACTATTTTCGTGCTGAGATTCTAGAAGGTGAAATTGGAACAGGAGTAGGAGAAGAGTTTACTGATCAGACTCGGAACCGTGGGAGCTATCATCCCATGTGGATAGATGTTACTCATCTAACTTCAATAGGTGTACGGCCGAGAGAAGTTGCTGATAGAATACTAGAAAGTTAAGTATTACAACCCTGACCGTCAAAAAAAGGAAAAACCCGTCTTCATAACGAATAACATAGAGTTCGCATTTTAAAACTTGGGGGCACCTAGAATGATTATTAACACGGACAGATTAACGATTCGGAAATTTGTTATGGATGATTGGAAATCGGTGTATGAGTATACATCTAATGCTGATGTCATGGAGTATATTCCAGAAGGAGTTTTTTCAGAATCAGACGCACAAGCTTTTGTGTTGAAAAATAGCGGAGATGATGCTAAGAAGTTTCCAGTTTTACTCAAAGACCAAAATGAGTTAATCGGCCATATCGTTTTTGAAAAATATTTTGGGGATCACACTTATGAAATTGGCTGGGTGTTTAATCCGAAGTTTTATAATAAAGGGTTTGCATCTGAGGCAGCTTATGCGGTATTAGATTACGGATTTAACGAGTTAAAATTACACCGAATCATAGCCACGTGCCAGCCTGAAAATATTGGTTCTTATCGAGTGATGGAGAAGATCGGGATGAGAAAAGAAGGACACTTTAAGAAGTGTATTCCGAGTGGTGACGAGTGGTGGGATGAATATTATTATGCAATTCTAAAGGAAGAATGGGATATGAAGAATTCATAAAGTCCAAACACTGGGAACAGAGCCCCAGTGTTTTTTCATGAAAAACGAAATTAACGCCAAAACTATTGGAATTTAATGTTAAAATTAAAGTGTTACCACTTATTGGGAGGTATTTGATTGAGTAAGCTATTTTATATTTTAGTTTTACTTTCCCTTATGTTCGTTTTATCAGCTTGTGCTTCTGAAGAAGATTTAACAAAACAAATAGAAGAGTTAGACTATGACGTTATTCATATAGAAGAGGTTAAAGAGGGTGTTGTGGTTTTTCATAAACCAGAGAACGTAGGTGAAGACCAAACTGTGTCATCGATGGGTGCTCATTTTATTAAACAGAACCCTTTTGAATGGGAAGTGACGAATGACCAAGGAACTTATATGTCTGGTATAGATAAACCAATCTTTAGCCAATATCTATTAAAGTCAGATAAAACCTCACCATTCCCTATGCTTTATGGGGAAATCAAAGACCCTATTATTCACATCGTTAGGGTAGTGAACGAACAGGACCCATCTACCTATGAAGAAGCCACCGTCATGGAAAGGAATGGTCATCGTTTTTGGTACCTATTCTTAGAAGCACCCACAGACCCCACCACTTTTGAAGTTCAAGGACTTTCTAAAGACCAAGTCGTCCTCACATCCATAACCAATGCAGACCTATTAGAGAGTTATAGTAGTTCAGGGTCATCGGAGGAATAGATAGAAAGGTAGATGAGAATGATAGAGTTATTAAAAGGGAAGTTTGTTAAGCCAGACGTTAGCTTAATAAGAACGCCCTATTTTTACTTCCAATATCCTCATGAGCCTAGGAAGCTAGAAATGTTAGCGGACTTAATCATAAAATATCAAGAAATAATAGCAGATTTACGTTACTACGAGTCTTATAGTACTTTTTCCCAACGAGAACGATTGCTGTTTAATGAGTTAGGAATCAAAGTGGCTAAGTTGGAAATAGATACTAATTATATCAATTATAAAGATATCCAAAATAATGAACTAATGACAAATTCACAAGAGAATACCAAGAAAAAATAGAAGTTTGGGACGATGATTATTTGCAAGGACTACTAGTCGCAGGTGTTGGTGTAGATCCTTTCGACCCTGATATTTATATTTTTTATAAGGATGATGGGACTTGGAGTTTTGGTACCTATCTAAGTCTAGTTAGTTCTGATGAAGTTAGGGTGAGATTGTTTACTTCTAGTATCGAATATCGGGAAGGCAAAAGAGAAGATGTAAGGAATATTGAACACCTTCTGTACTCCTGTTATGACTATGGAAGTGAACGTGACTCTTTTACATATTTTAAAAGAGGATTGGATAGTTCCCAGCAAGTCAGCTTGGTTACAGCATATAAATTAAATGTGTTGGTGGGGGCTGTTACTGCCTGGAGAACAAGATTCCATCCTAACTGTACGTATTTTTCTATGGCTGCCTTACCATTTATTCAAAATGAGAACATCTATAAAGTGTTCTTACAGCGAATACAGAATGCCCATGATGTGAAGTTTCCACTTCAAACTTCTTTGTGGGAAACTTCTCATGGTCTGAAGTTATTCTTAGAAAAAAGTGGATTTCGTTTGATTCGAAAAACAGTTACTCCTTTATTAGATATATCTAATGTTGATCCAGTTGACCAATTCCTCTTAGATATACAGGTGATTCACCATCAATATTCCGTTATGACTCTAAGAGAAGCCTATACAAATCATGACCTAATTGATCAATTTATAGCATTGGTAAAAGCGACATATGAGAAAACACATACCGCCAACCCTCTTGGAGTCCATGATCGTAAACAATGGGAGAAACTAGTCTTTTCAAGCGATACCCTATTAGATGGTAGTTTTATTGCTATAAAAGATAATGAAGTTGTGGCATTTGCTCTTTTACATCATCCGACCAGGGAGCATAAATTGGAATTAGGTTGGAGAGGGGCGAAGCTTAGAGAAGAAGCTAGCCAATTAGTTATCTTATTAACAAACTATCAAATAAAGTATGCTAGGAAAAATCGTTTCTTCCGACTTGAAGCAGAAATTGATGATACAGATGAATATGCAATGGAAATGCTGAAGTATTTTCCGTTTGCACCTGCACCTGCATGGTTGACTTATCAAAAGGGGTAAAGCTGGTATACATCCAAAAGGGGAAGACACAAGGAGTGCGCCATTTCATGTGTTAAGGGGTGGGATAATTGGAATTTATTTATGTTTTACTAGGGTTTATCTTGCTTTCTCTGATTCTAAAAATAATTCAAGTTCAGCTGCGAATCCGGGTTGACTTTAATTTTTGGCTATTTTTTGTTTTGTTGTTAGTTGGAACTGCTGCAGGGATTATTGGATTCCTCTTTGATTTAGGTAGTATGAAGCTATTTATGGTAGGGTATGGATATTTGCTTGCTTTAGGGTCTGTGTTGAGTTTGATGGTTTCTTTTATTTGGGAGAAGAATAAAGGGTAGTGTTTAGGAGGTTAAGATGATTAAAGGAATAAAAACAGTAATAATATTGATTTTTATACCATTAGTTACTGGATACATACTAAATAGAGTGGCACTTTACTTCTTTATGCCGCCGATTATTTCACAAATTATCTTTACTGCATTTTGGTTTTGGGTGGGTTATAGATTCACTCTGCTACCATGGAATAAGCTGAAGAGTTTTATTGTGGGAAACAGCATTTGGCTTTTATCCCTCCTATTATTCATTTGGCAGTTCGTTGTTCTAGATGATGAATCTAGAAATCTTATACTAGCGGGTCTTTCGCAGAACTATATTGTTGGCTTTCTCTGGTCTGGGGTTAAATGGGCATCTGTTATGTATGATAGTCAACTTACAACCTTAAACGTTACGATTTCTTCCTTTATTTTTATGTTTCTCACGTTCACAGTAGGGTTTATTTACTCATGGGTAAAACAATATAGAGATGCAGTAAATGAAAAGATTACAATGGGTAAATCAATGGAGTAAAAATACAAAAATATGAAACATTCCTCATTTCAAACCGTATGTTAGTTACATCCTTTAGATCGAGGTGATGGCATGCAAGTCCAATATGAATCTAGTAAACAAACCAAGGTTGTTATAAAAAGAGAATGGTCAACGAGGTTCCTACTCAATGTTATAGGAGGCTTTCTTTTTGTAGGGCTGATGGTGACGATGTTTACCGTACCTTACTCAATTGACCAAAACGGAATATATCAAATGCAAGAGGCAGTTTTAAGTGGAAAGAAACTAAAGGAATTTATTGCATTTACAGTGAGTGCTGCTTGCACTTATTTTCTTTTAGTTAATTTATATGTTTGGGGCAAGCTGGGGAAGAAGATTGTATATTTGATTTTACTTGCTATTTGCATATTTTGTATGGTTCAAGTCTTTATATAATATTTTTGGGGGGCTGAGTATGGAAGAGGAAGTTAGAATGATTATGTTCTTTGGCTTAATGATTATCTCCCTCATACTTTCCATTGGTACTGCCCTGTGGGTGATTATCAAAACCCATAATTTCTGGCAATCTACTATAATTGGGACAGTGATAACCATTACAATCCTTGGATGTGCAAGTTATTGGTGGTTTGAAACGGATACTGACGGAATTAGTGCAGGGCTTGGAGTTATATACTACTTAATCGCTATGGGAGTTACAATCCTATTAAATTTTATTGTATTATCAGTATATAAGTCTAAAAGAATTCAAGGCTAATAAATTATAAACCCTCGTTGATTACAGGAGGATACATAAAATGAAAATTGTGGCACCAAAGCCTTTTATGTACGAAGGTGGAAAAAGAGCGGTCCTTTTACTTCATGGCTTTACAGGAACAACGAGTGATGTAAAACGCTTGGGTCAGTTTTTGCATGAGCGGGGATATACGTGCTTTGCTCCTGTTTATAAAGGACATGGTCAAGATCCACTGGGACTCATTTCTACAGATGCTCAAGATTGGTGGCAGGATGCTGTTAATGGGTACAATCATCTTAAAAAGAGTGGATATGAAGAGGTAGCCGTTGCTGGGGTTTCACTTGGAGGTGTGTTTTCTCTTAGAATTAGCTCCTTTTTTCCTGTAAAAGGCGTCGTTTCAATGTCAGCGCCAGCTCAGAAAAAAAGCAAAGATGATCTTTTTAAAAGAATTATTCAGTATGCGGAGAGGTTCAAAAAGTTTGAAAAGAAAGATGAAGCGTCTATTGCTTCTGAGATGGAAGATTTCAATAAGCTACCAATGGACTCATTGTCAGAGTTACAAGATATTATTGTTGATACAAGAGAAAGACTTTCAATTATACAAGCCCCTGCGCTCATTTTACGTGGGATGAAAGATGATGACATGTACATAGATAGTGCGGACGTGATCTATAACAGTATTCACTCCGAGCAGAAAACATTAAAAAGCTATGAAAATTCAGGTCACATCATCACAACTGGACCCGAACGGGAGTCAGTTTTTGAAGAAGTTTTTCAATTTTTAGAAGGTCTTGACTGGAAAGAATAAATTCATTTGAATTGAGGGAGATCAATGGGATGGTCTGTTGCAAGTCATACGGATTTTAGTGGTCATCAGATAGAGATTGCATTTTTAGCCTCGATTTTTATCGTCATGGCCATTTGGGTATTTTACAACTCTAATCGGTATTTTATGGGGTGGAGCAGACATGCTTTTTGGATTCTTACACTGTTTACAGGTCCACTTGGCCTTTTGGTTTATCTTATTTTTCGAAAAAGGGTAGGATACTATTAAAGTGTTCTCCAGTTAGAAGGGATATTAAAATGATGCAACAAGAAAAACGTTCTATATATATCATATCCGGTCCTTGTGGTGCTGGTAAATCCACGATAACGAAGGAATTTGCCAATAGAATGAACCAAACAATCCTAATCCATGGGGACTCCCTTTTATCCATTTTTGATGGAAAAGAGGAGGAGATAGCTTGGGATGACCGAGTAGAGTTATCATGGAAAAATATACTCGCTGTGACTCGGAATCTCATGGATCATCAATTAAATGTGGTCCTTGATTTCGTTGTGGAGGATGAGCTGCAAACATTTATTGATGCACTATCGGACTATGATGTAGATATTTATTACGTAGTCCTATATGCAGATGTGGATACCCTTTCCCAAAGATTAAAGGTAAGAGGAGACGACTATCTAATAAGTCGGTCCTTATTTTTATTGAATCAGTTAAAAAATGATCCAACCAACAAAAAATTCTTGTATGACACAACAAATAAAACACCCGATGAGATTGTAAAAGAACTAAGTGAAAGCTTCGATCAGTTCAAAGTTCAGTAATCGAAAGAAGGAAATATAGATGAAGACTGAAAAAGAAAAAATGCTTTTGGGTGAAATGTATAACCCTGCGGATTCCGTTTTGTTAGCAGAGCGCTTAAAGGCCAGAGAATTAACACGACTTTTTAATGAGAGTCTTGAAACGGAAGAAGACAAAAGAAAAGGGTTATTGAAAGAGTTACTAGGTAGTACTGGGGTGCAAGTCATGATTGAACCTTCTTTTAGGTGTGACTATGGTTACAATATCCATGTGGGTGAAAACTTTTTTGCGAATTTTAATTGCGTCTTTCTAGACGTTTGCGAAATTAGATTTGGTGACAACTGTATGCTAGCTCCTGGCGTCCACATCTATACGGCGACTCATCCATTGGATGCGGCTGAAAGAAACACCGGTTACGAGTATGGAAAGCCCGTTACTATAGGCAATAACGTTTGGGTAGGTGGGTTAGCTGTTATTAACCCAGGCGTTACCATCGGAGATAATGCTGTGATTGCATCAGGTGCTGTCGTGACCAAAGATGTCCCGGCTAATGTAGTCGTTGGGGGAAATCCGGCAAGGGTGATTAAGGAAATTAAACCAGTATGAAGGCATCTATAACGATTCAACAACTACAAGCGTACATAAAAGAAAAAGACTTTAAACCTGAATTGAAAAATGCTTACTTTCAAAAGTTGATTGAAGAAGTAGGTGAACTCTCCGAAGCTTTGCGAAAGGATAAACGCTTGGAACAACAGGGGACTATTAAAGGAACGATCGAAGAAGAGCTGTATGATGTCCTTTATTATATATTGGCCATCGCAAACATTCACGATATTGATCTAGAGCATTGCTTTCACTTAAAAGAAGAAATCAACCAACAGAAATACAAAAAATAAAAACGCCCATAAAAAGGCGTTTTATTTGTCTTCGTTCCCAACTTTTAAGTCATTTCCCTTATCTAAGCCTGTTGCGTTATTAACCACCTGAGCCACTAAATTGAGCCCTTGGTCCATGGCATTCATAGAGTCTGATTTTTGACCCAATTCTTTTGATTTATTTTCTTCTTTCAACATCATCACCTCAAGCTTTATGGTTTGTAAAAGGGTGTGAAATATTCATTAAGGGGGGAGTAGACATTCTAACTTGGTTGTTTGAGACGTTTTTTGCGAGGAGATATTCTGTATTTACTACAATCCATGCAGGGGAATTTTTACGTGCAAAGGAAAAGCTAATGGCAGCAGGCATTAAGTTTAAAGTTGAAAGTGGTTGCTCGCAGGATATCCGCTTTGCAGCTAGTGTCGGTAGTGTACCGCATACAATCAAAGTATTAAAGAAGGATTATGAGAGAGCTAAAGAAATAATAAAGGGAAATTAAATGGGACCTCTGTTTTAGGGGTTTTTTTTATGTGTAATTAAAATGCCGGTTACAGTTGTTAGTTTGTGGTTATCAGAAAAGATGTGGCGTTTATCCGAAGTCATGAGGTGTTTATCCGAAGTCGCGAGGTGTTTAACCGAAGTCGCGAAGCGTTTATCCGAAGTCATGAGGTGTTTAACCGAAGTCGCGAGGCGTTTATCCGAAGTCGCGAGGTGTTTATCCGAAGTCGCGAGGCGTTTATCCGAAGTCGGGAGGCGTTTATCCGAAGTCGGGAGGCGTTTATCCGAAGTCGCGAGGCGTTTATCTGAAGTCGCGAGGCGTTTATCCGAAGTCGCGAGGTGTTTATCCGAAGTCGCGAGGCGTTTATCCGAAGTCGCGAGGTGTTTATCCGAAGTCGCGAAGCGTTTATCCGAAGTCGCGAGGTGTTTAACCGAAGTCGCGAGGCGTTTATCCGAAGTCGCGAGGTGTTTATCCGAAGTCGCGAGGCGTTTATCCAAAGTCATGAGGTGTTTATCCGAAGTCAGCGACTATGTAAATTTTACAGTTTTTTAGAGAGGAAATGCAAACATTTTTCAAAAACGCTTGCAATATAGCAAACAGAATTATAAGATGTTTATATAAGGGTAAACGAAATGTGCATTTGTTTGCAAATAAAATAACAAAAGGCTGTGGTGTTTATATATGTTAGATGAAGAACTTTTTTGGAATGCTTCGATTGAAGATCTATCAAGAGGTTATCTTTATGACGCTGAAAGTGAACAGTATATTTGTCTCATTTGTAAACAGAGTTATGAGGATGGCGTCATTTATCAACGTGAATCCGTTTTGTTGGAGGCGAAGAAGGCAATTGCCTATCACATTGAGGATGCGCATACCTCTATGTTCGACTACTTGCTTGACATGGATAAAAAATATACGGGGTTATCAGAGCATCAAAAGGAGCTTCTGCAGTTTTTTAAAAGAGGATTAACAGACAAAGAGATTGTAAAAGAAACGGGTGGGGGAAGTACTTCGACCATTCGAAATCATCGGTTTAAATTCAAAGAGAAAGAAAAACAGGCCAAAGTATTTCTAACCATCATGAATGTATTAAAAAATGAGAAGGAAAAAGACAATAGTGAGTTAATCAATTTTCATAAGGGGGCGAAGATGGTGGATGAACGTTACGCAATCACTGTCGAAGAAAGAGAGAAAGTTTTAAAAACGTATTTTAAAGAAGGTCTGGAGGGGCCACTGGATAGTTTTCCAAGTAAGGAAAAAAGGAAAATTATTATTTTACAGCATATTATTAAGAGATTTGAGTTGAACAAAAAATACACGGAAAAGGATATAAATACAATCCTCAAGTCGATTTTTCACGATTTTGCAACCATCCGAAGATATTTGATTGAATATGGGTTTATGGATCGCAGTAAAGATTGTACAGAGTATTGGATTAAGAATTAAAATTTTATATGCTAGAAGCAAGAGTGAATGCGTTCTTTCTGTAAGAACGCTATTTTTTTGAATAAAAGAGGTGGAATACATGTTGCATAAAATGGGTCTGTATGGTGAGTATTTTCAATCTATAAAAGACGGAAAGAAGAAAGTGGAAGTTAGACTGAATGACGAGAAAAGAAGGCAAATCAAAGTTGGGGATTTCATTGAGTTTATTAAGGTACCCGAACAGGATGAATCTTTAAAAGTTCGGGTTATGGAACTTCGAATATACGATACGTTCAAAGAAATGTATGAAGACATACCATTCGAAGCCTTTGATTGCGAAGGTTGGTCGATGGAAGAGATGGTCGAGGGAACGTATCAGATTTACACACGTGAACAAGAAAAGCAGTGGGGGACTTTGGCTATTATTATTTCTCACATGGATTAGAGATTTTTTATATTGGGGATGAAAACAAATGAAGAAGTTAACAAAAGAAAGTTTTCTACGTGCACGTTACTATTTGATGAATCATGGAAGAGATATAGAACAAGCTCTTTTTCGTTTCTATTTTGAGGATGGTAGTAAAGAAGAAGTCATCTCTGTCTTGGATTTTTATCAGGGAGAAAATGGTGGGTTCCGAAACATGGGGGAAGGTGGTTCCCTGATTACAAATGGTATCGACACAACCATGGCCTTTCAATATTTGACGGAAATAGGGGCTAGCGCTAAAGACTCTATCGTTCAAAAGGGTATTCACTATTTTATAGATACATATGATCATGTGTTAAAAGGATGGCATGCTTGGCCAGGTAGAACGAGCACGAGTTGGGTAGATAATCCGAATGCAGAAATAGTGGGTTACTTATATGAATACCGCGAATTAGTTCCTGACGAATTCCTTCATGAAGTAACAGAACAGGCTTTATCCTGTATGTCGACGATTCACACAACCGATGAGCCACATCAATTCTATTTCTTATCGGCTCTTTGCCATTTTCGATTGGCAGAACGGATTGATAAACCCTATAAATCAAGGATTTTAAAGCAGCTTGAAGTGGACATAGAGGACATTATTGAAACGGACGGAAGCAAATGGTCCACTACTTATTGTGCCAAACCGTTCTTTTTTGCTCACTCCCCAAGTAGCCCTTTGTATCATTCTATAAAACCGTATGTCATCCAGAGCCTTGAAAATGAAGTGATGACACAAGGTGTGGAGGGGAATTTTATATTAAATTGGAATGTGGACGAAGCGGGAGATAGGGTTTGGAAAAGTATATGGACCCTTGATGTGTTGGGGGCATTGTACCTTCATGGAATGATAGAAGAAATGGAGTATGTGGAAGTGAAGTGATTGTATGAAGATTAAAAAATGCGGGATAGATTGTTCACCGCCAATGGATTTGTTACTTTTGGCTGATCCATCCATACAGATGGTAGAAAAGTATCTTCGGAGTGGCCAATGTTTTATTGCGGAAGAGTTTGACCGAGTAATGGGTGTTTACATACTAGTTTCAACAGGTAAAGACACCATCGAATTAGTGAATATTGCAGTTGCAGAGGAATTCCAGGGTAAAGGATTGGGGAAAAAGCTCGTGTTGGATGCAGTGGAAAGAGCAAAGTCCCTAGGCTATAAAAAAATAGAGGTTGGGACGGGGAACTCTAGCATAAACCAACTAGCACTCTATCAGAAATGCGGGTTTCGAATCGTAGGGGTAGACTTGGACTTTTTTACGAGACATTATGATGAAGAAATTTATGAAAATGGGATTCAATGTAGAGATATGATTCGATTATCACAGGATTTAAGTGGTCTTAATTTTTCTTAGAAAGTAGGAATCTTCAAATGGAGAGATTAAAGATATTTGATGAAAATATGAACCCTATTGGAGAAGCTTCTCGAGAGGAAGTTCATCAAATCGGTCATTGGCATGAGGTGTTTCATTGTTGGTTTATTAGTAAGGAACAAGAGAAAGACTACATCTATCTTCAGCTAAGGAGTAAAAATAAAATAGATTACCCAGACCTACTTGATATAACTGCAGCGGGTCATCTATTAGCTCATGAAACCGTAGAGGACGGGGTTAGGGAAATTCATGAAGAACTTGGAGTGGAAGTAAGCCTAGAGAAGTTAGAATCTCTTGGTATATTAAACTACAGTGTAACGAAGAAAGGTTTTATAGATAATGAGTTTGCGCATGTCTATTTACATACTTTTGCTGGCGGATTGGATGAGTTTGTTCTGCAACCGGAAGAGGTCGCAGGAATTGTAAAGGCTGATTTTAATGAGTTTTTTCGGTTTTGGATGGGTGAAGTGGATGAGTTGCGGGTTGTTGGATTTGAGGAGAATCAGGATGGACTAAGAATACCAATTGATAAAACGGTTGGAAGAACAGCGTTTGTTGAACATGAGGATGGATTTTATCAGGGGGTTGTGGAGTTAATTCGGGCGAAGTTATAGGGGTAGTGCCGGTTTTGGGATTGCAAGGAGTAAAACGGGAACTAGAGGTACTGAGTATAGCTAGTTTTGTGGAGGCAAGAAGTCAAACGGGAACTAGAGGAGCTGAGTAGAGCCGGTTTTGTGGAGGTAAGAAGTAAAACGGGAACTAGATGCAGCGAGTAGTGCCCGTTTTCTGAGGGTAAGCATTAAAAAAGGAACTAGAAACTCCGAGTAGTGCCCGTTTTGTGATAGCAATAAGTTTCTCCCCAACTTTCTCAAAAAAGAAGGATAAACAGGCTAAATAGGGAATACATTGTAATAACTTTAATCCGTGGAAGAGGGGAACCAGTATGAATTTTAACCTGAAAGAGGCAATAGAGATTCTGGAACGAACACCTGTTACATTGGAAGCATTTCTGTCTGGCTTATCACAAGGGTGGCTGACTGGTAATGAGGGGGAAGGAACATGGAACGCTATTGAAGTTGTGGATCATCTGATTGAATGCGAGAAGACCAATTTTATACCAAGACTTGAATCTATGTTACAGGATGAGGAAAGTAGACCGTTTCCTCCGTTCGACCGTTTTGCACACTTGAATTCCGAGAATGAACAAGCCATTGAAGAGAAATTACATGAGTTTAAAACGCTGAGGAAAGAGAACATTAACAAACTGACCGCTCTCGTACCTTCCGAACATCAATTAGACATGAAAGGGGAGCATCCTGCTTTCGGTGAAGTGACAGCCAGGCAGCTTATCTCTACGTGGACTCTTCATGATTTGACACATATCTCTCAAATTGTACGGGTCATGGCTGAAAGATATCGCGAAGATGTAGGGCCTTGGTGTGAATACTTAGGGGTTTTAAATAAAAAATAATAATCAAATGACACTTCAATGATTGGGGTGTCTTTTTTTCAAATAATGCAGTAAATAATACAAGAAAGAATTGGTTAAATTTTTCAGGTCATAATAAGTAATAACAAGATAGGACCAGGGAAAGGAGACCAAACATGCCAAAGAAGGCTGCTTCAGAACAGGAAGGGACGGAAAAGGAAAAGAATAATGTAGTACCCATAAAAGAAGAAAAAGAAGATCAAATTAAGAGTCTAAATCGTATGCTTGGTGCAGTTTTGGAATATTTATCAGATGATCAGATAGAGGAAATAGATATCGAGTACCTCCTTCAAAACACAAAAGGCTTGCAAGAATGGTGGGATAAGTATCGGGAGCAAAATCGGAAAAAAATCGAAGAGGAAGTAAAAAAGTCCCTTGAAGGCCTTTCCTTAGATGAATTGGAGAAAATCCGGGAACAGATCAAGCAAAAGAAAAGTGATTAAATTTTTAATAAAAGCATTCATTAAAAAGGGATGCTTAATAATTTAGCGATTTTTTAAAAAGTAATTGTGCCTACAAAAAGAGAGCTAGAATATATTGGAATGTTTTCCAGTAATAGAGCAATTTATTACCAATTTTTTGATGTGGAGTGATAGAATAGGAGAAAGAGACGATGAATATAAAAATGACACATGTAAGCCCTGCACAAATAAAATAATGCTGCAGGGCTTTAATTCTAGGTATATATGGAGGTTTCCATGAATCAAACGATCCAAACACTTCAAGAAAATATACCTCTCATTAAAAATGCCACATCTATTGAAGGACTTTCGAAAGGCTTTTCACCTGAACAAAAGTATATAGTGTGTATCCAAGATAGGAAGTTACTTTTACGTGTAAGTGATAGCCACATGTTTAATCGCAAAAAGAGGGAGTTTCAAATTTTAAAGGACCTTTCGGAGGTAGGTGTTCGTACTCCTGAACCACTTGAGGTTGGAATGATTGATAGCTCGGAATTTTGTTATACCCTTTATTCCTTTATGGATGGGATGGATGGTCTTGAGGCGATAAAGAGAATGACGGACAAGGAGCAGTTTGATTTGGGAGTAGAAGTGGGACATGAGCTTCGAAAATTACATGTCTACCAGGCACCGGAATCCGTTGGAACTTGGTATGATCGGGCTATGGCCAAGCATAATCGGTATATTGAAGCCTATAAAACATGTGGAATTCAAATACAACATGCTGAAAAGATTGCTAATTTTATAGAAAATCATAAACATTTACTGAAGAATCGTCCCAATCAGTTTCAGCACGATGATATCCATTTAGGAAACATCATTGTAAAGGACAAACAATATGAAGGTCTTATTGACTTTGGCAACTTTGATTGGGGAGATCCCTTTCATGATTTTGTAAAAGTAGGGCTCTTTCAAAGAGAAATTAGTGTTCCCTTTTCAAGGGGACAAGTGATGGGCTACTTTGATGGCGACGTTCCAAGTGAATTTTGGAGTCTGTATTCCGTATATGTGGCTATGGTGTTGTTTTCTTCCATCGTTTGGTCATTAAAGTCTTCTCCTGAACAAGTAGAAGACATGATTAGAAGAGTGAACATGATTTTAGTTGACCATGATTATTTTAACTTAGTTAAACCAACATGGTTTGAAGGAAGTGATTGTGATGAGTAGATTAAAAGTTTTCTTTTTAAATAGGCTCCATTTTTTAAGGATGGAAGAGTTAGAACTAACGGATCAAACGGTAAAAGAATTTGAAGAACTCTTTGAACGTTATATAAAGAATGGAGAGGGAGGCTTGATTGAATACAACAGCAAAACGCCCAAACATCACTTCCTGAATTACCTCATCGAAAATAAAGGAGTTTTGGTGCACGGCTCAAACCATTCGGCAATTACAACCTTCGAACCAAGAGAGCAGAGCCTTTTTACAGGAAAATCAGTGAAAGCGGTCTTTGCTTCTTCAGATGGAGTGTGGTCGACTTTTTTTGCTTGTATACGACGTGAGGGATATGTAGGCTCATTAAGAAATGCATGTCTTACAGCTTCTACGAAAAAGGGAATTAGACGATACTATTATTTTTCAGTTAATAAGGAACATAAAGGGGACCTATGGACGGAAGGAACCATTTACATTTTGTCAAAAGAATCATTTAAGCAAGGTGGAATCAAGGATGAATGGATTTGTGAGGAGAAAGTAAAACCACTGGCAAAGCTTTCTGTTACTCCTGAGGATTTCCCGTTTATAGAACAAGTGAGCCGGCATAATGAGAAGGATTCAGTGTTGAAAACGATGTTTAAGGTGCTGTTGTTGAACAAGGTGGGGGCGTAAAAGAAGAGAGCCAGAAGATACAATATATTGAGTTTTTATATCACTATTTTTTGGATGTTAGTTACAGTACATATGGTGATTTCAGACATGAATCAAACTTGGTCTTTGGCTCCAAGAGCTCCTATGGTTTGGCTATTCGTACTCACTACGATGATAGTTGGACTTTTTGGTTTCAATGATAGATCAAGTTTGGTAGCAAAAGTTAGAAGTTGGGTTTCAACGGTCCTTTCAAATTTACTTTTGTTGGTCCTTTCCCTGGGGGTTCTGCGATATAATGCCATGCATACTGAGCTAATTAAAACAGTACACTCTCCTGATAAGCAATATACAATCAATTTTTATTTAACAAATGGTGGGGCGATGACTTCTTTGGGAGTATTAGGTGAGTTAGACGGACCTTTATGGTTCTATAAGAAAGTTTTTTATGATTACAGAATGGACCGTGCTGAAGTAGAGTGGATAAACAACCATACCGTTTCGATCAATGGACATTTGTTGGATTTGGGAAAAGGAGAGACATTTAGAGACTAATGTTTTTTTGAAGTGATTTGAGTAATAAGGTTGAGGGCACGTTCTAGCAAGAATGTGCTCTTTTTATATTGTAATGAAAAGAAATAAGCCATTCAATAATTTGAATGACCTATTCTGTGAGCCTACCTAGCCCTCTATATTAAAAATCCGCTCACTAATTATTTGTAAAAACTCCGTCCACTTCTCTTGAAACTCGGGCTGTTCAGGGTTTAATCCTGTTATCATCTCAGTGACCTTACTATACAAAAGTGGATAAATCGTTAAACTTGAAATCATTAACGTAACGAGAGCAGGGTCTATTTCTTTGGGGACTAACCCCATCTCCTGTTTGGATTTCATATCTTCTACGTAGGATTGTAGAACATTACTTCTACTTTCTTCCCCGTTAGAGTTCGAAGGTATTTGATCAATGGCCTCCCAAGCTGTAAACTTCAGAAATTCCATTAAGTGATCTGTGTTGACTTTAAACCGAAATGCTGCAATGTCTGCAGGGTCAGCAGGTAGGATGAAATTAGTAGATGGAACAGAATTAGCAAAATCAGCGATAGTTTCGTTAATGAGTTCATCTTTCCCTTTAAAGTAGTGGTAGATGAGCTGTTTATTTACGTTTGCACGTCTCGCAATCGATTCAATTCTTGCTCCCGTGTAACCTTTTTCAAAAAACTCCTCTTTTGCAGCAGCTAGAATTTTTCTTCTTGTTCTTTCAGCATCGCGTATTTTTCCCATGTCTTCACCTTCTTTGCAAATCATCTGTAAGTTTATCGTAAGTTCTAATTTTACTTTAGTCAAATTAAACTAAACAAATGTAAAATTTTACTTTACAAATGGTAAGTTATATTTTACATTTAAGTTGTAACTTACCGAGTGTAAAGTTAAAAGAATACTGGGAACGAAAGGAGAATGCGTTATGAAAGCTGACAAAGTATTTGTGAATTTACCTGTTAAAAATCTGAATCAAACGATGGAATTCTTCTCTAAACTTGGAGTTGAGTTTGTAGCACAATTCACGAATGAAGATGCAGCTTGTATGAAAATTAACGATCATATCTTTTCTATGCTACTGACTGAAAAACATTTCAAAAACTTTACAACAAAAGAAATCGCAGATTCTACAAAACATACGGAAGTAATCGTATCTCTATCCGCCGAGAGTAAAGACCAGGTGAATGATATTGTAAAAAGAGCTCTTGAAGCGGGAGGGAAACCATCCAGTGATTCTCAGGACCATGGTTTTATGTACCAATGGGGGTTTCAAGATCTAGATGGACATTTGTGGGAAGTTTTATTTATGGATGAAAGCAATCTATCTAAGTAGGTTAGGAGTTGAAATGTGTTTATGAAATTAGGTCAAATCATGCTTTACGTTGATAATCAGGATGAGTCAGTGAAATTTTGGACTGAGATTCTAGGCTTTAGTGTGCTAGCAGAAGATAATAACGGTAATGGGATGAGATGGATTGAGGTTGCCTCATCAAAAGATGCAGGGACCAGTATTGTTCTTCATAACAAAAAGTTCGTAGCAGAAATGGAACCAGACATGAATCTAGGCACACCTTCACTCATGTTCTTTACGGAAGATATTGAACAATTACGAAGCGACCTGTTGTCCCATAATATTACAGTAGGTGAAATTGTAAATATGCCTACCGGAAAAGTATTTAATTTTGCAGATTATGAAGAAAACTATTTTGCTGTTATGCAAAAAGGGTAATTTTCTATATAGAAGAGGTATGTAGAATGAAGCTAGGTGCGGTGGGATCCATCGCTCTTTTTTTGGAGATTGGTAGTGGGGCTTACCTACTTTCAATGAGTTTGAAGTAAGTAAGCTCTGTTTAAAACTAATGAAGCATACTTCGGAGTTCGTCTGCTTGTCTTCGATTCACATCTAAAACTTCTTCGACCAATTGTCTGCTTTCAGGATCTAGGTCCCCACGAACCACTTCTTCTGAATACTGAACACCGTATTCTTCCAATCCCTTTATAGCATCCTGCAGAATTTTTCCGGTATCGTCTGAAAGCATGACTTGATGCATATAGCTATGCATGGATCCTGAAAAACCTTCACTGTCAGCAGGGACTCCACCTAAATCCTGAATTCGTGTGGCCAGTTTCTCTGCGCTATTTTTTATTTCTTGCTGCATGGATTGAAACTTTCTCTTATACTCGGGATCCTTTACCTTCTGGATATAGTGTTCATATGAGCGAATCCCCATGTAAGTTCCTCTTAATAGTGTGTTGAGTTCTTCTATTACAATATCTTTGTCCAAAAAATCACATCCTTCACAGCTATTATGTATTTTGCATCAGAAATTATGTGCCATTGTTTGGAAAAAATGTGTTGCTTCACAAGTTTGTATGATATCGTAAAATTGGAAATGATTTCATGAGGTGAAAGTAAAATGAATACTAAAATCAAACAGGAAAAAATTCAAAAATACTTGTACTTCCTACTTGGCATAGTAGGTGTCGTCTTTGGAAGCATGGCAGCAGCCATTTCTCCGTTTTCTATAAGAACACTCGCATTTATCACCTTAGCAGTTGGTGGACTCATTCAAGTTATAGGTACTTTAATGAAACATGATTGGAAAAAAGTGAAAAAAACATTCAATGGCTTTTTAAGTACAGCGGGCTGGATTGTGATGTTCGCAATCGTATGGGATCACTTGTTTCACGGACTAGCAACGGTTCCGCTTTTGTTACTAATAGTGGTCTATGCTTGTGTTGTGATCGGGATTCTAGTAGGGGTGGGCTTTGTTTGGAGTTTGTTCAAGGGTGGCCGGAAAGTTGGAATGTGAGGATTAAGTTGGAAATGGTAGGTGAATTTGGCTATACGCGAATAAATGTTGGCCATACGCGACCCTGAATAGCGAAAGGAGGAACTAATAATGAGTATGCCTACACATATCGTTGCTTGTGGTGGAATTATAGAAGATAACAAGGGAAATATTCTTTTAGTAAAGACGCATCACGGTGGTTGGGTTTTTCCAGGTGGTCAAGTTGAAGTAGGAGAGAACCTGATAGACGGGTTAATGAGGGAAGTGAAGGAAGAGAGTGGCATTGACATTGAGGTTTCACGTTTGATTGGCGTCTATTCAAATACAGTCACATATAAGGGGTATGATGGAGTGACTGATATACCAACAAAAGTGATGATGGATTTTGTCGGCACTCCCATAGGTGGTGAGTTGACCACTTCCGAAGAGACAACGGAAAGTAAATGGGTTCCCAAAAATGAAGTTCTAGACTTCATAACGGCCCCAGCTATTCAAACTAGATTCAAAGCATATTTAGAATTTACAGGTGACGTTCAGTACATGGAATATGTGACGAGACCTGAATTTACCGTAAAACTAGATAGAAAGATATGAAGCTTTTCAACTAGTGGCACATAGGGGAGGGAATTTTATGGAGCGACGAAAAGCACTACTGCTGGTTTTTACCGGGTACTGCGAATTTGAAGTTTCGGTGGCTATCTCCATGCTAAGAGGAACGCATGACTTACATACTGTTTCAATTGATAAAAATCCTTGTAAATCAGAAGCCGGTTTAACAACTATTCCTGACTATACAATAGATGAAATTGATACAAGGGAATATGACGTCATTATGATACCGGGAGGAGATTTGAAGTCTATTGCTGAAGCGACTAAATTGTTCGAACTGGTTAGATCAATTAGTGAAAATGGAAAAGTGGTTGGGGCAATCTGTAGTGGAGTCTTCGTTGCTGCGAAGGCAGGCATTTTGGAAGATGTACCGTACACGGTCACTCTTTCAAAACAACAAAGGGAATTTTTAGGGTCGTTTCCTGAAGAAACTTTTCATTATAGCCCGACAGTCAAGTATCAAAACATCCTGACAGCACAAGGACATGCTTTTGTTGAGTTCGGCATTGAATTAAATAAGATGCTGACAAATGTTAATGAATCAACGGTTGAATTTTATTTAGGAAAAGGGAATCAGATGATGGAAAAAGGTGTGGGAAGTAGCAACTAATGAGGTAGGAGCCGAATCTTTTTGCTTCGTTTAACTAAAAGACATAGAACGATCCAGAGGGGGTCGTTTTTTATTTGAATTTTGGAGCAACGGATTAAAGATAAGCGGGGAAAAGTTCCCATTGTTTGCGATTCTTAGAGGAAAAGGTCACGATAAAGCGAGAAACGTTCTCTCCATTAACGATTCATAGTGGGAGAGGTCACGAAAAAGCAGGAAACGTTCCCTCTATTAACGATTCATTGCGGAGGAGGTCACGAGAAAGCGAGAAACGTCCCCTCCATTAACGATTCATAACGGAGGAGGTCACGAAAAGACGAGAAACGTCCCCTCCATTAACGATTCAAAACAGATCAGGTCACGAAAAGCTGAGAACTATTATTTCTACCAACATTTAGTAAGAAATTCTGGATGATTATGGTAAAATATAATAATACCTACGCATTATATTGTAGTTTTCCGCGTAAAAGATATTCATGAACCCTTTAATAGAAACATAGTAAAGGAAGATGATAGTGAGAAGAACAAACGTCCAGCCCTGGTCGGAGGAGTGGGGCCAAAAGTACAAAGTGGAAGCGAGTGCCTTAAAAGAAATCTTCAAAGATATCATAATCGACATCTTCCACATTGGTAGCACCTCAATTCCAACGATTGGTTTTGCAAAACCCATTATTGATATATTGATAGTGGTAGAAGATATTGAACAAGTCGATCCACTCAATAATAAAATGACTCAACTTGGATACTCTCCCAAAAGTGAAAACGGAATCCCCGGTAGACGTTATTTTTCAAAAGGTGGAGAACAACGTACCCACCACGTACACGTTTATCATAAGGGGAATGAGAACATACAGATTCACCTTAACTTTCAGGCTTACCTCTTAGAAAACCCCGATATAGCCAAGCAATACGGACAATTAAAACAATCATTACTAGAAAAATATCCAGATATTCACCACAAATATCAAGAAGAAAAGCAAGAATTCGTGGACCAGCTTGTTAAAGATGCTCAAAAGTGGGCATTAAAAGAGCAAAAAAATGAGAACAGGAGATTAGTATGATTTATGTAATCCGACACGGACAAACCGATTGGAATAAAGAAGGACGACTCCAAGGACGAGAAGGGCTACCGCTGAATGAAGAAGGAATCCAGCAAGCCCAACAGTTAAAAGAAGAACTGAATGGGATTCACTTTGATTATGTGTTTTCATCTCCACAAGAAAGAGCCATTCAAACTGCAGAAATCGCTACAGGGTCTAAAGCTCTGGTGGATTCAAGGTTAGATGTTTTTGATTTAGGAGAAGCAGACGGATTAAAAAAAGAGGAAGTAAAACTTAAAGGAGCTATCCCGGACCCCAGTGTTTATAAAGGGGTTGAGGATATGTATAGTTATGTGGAGCGAGTCTTTCATTTTATGAAAGATCTCGAAAAAGAGCACGGCCAAAAGCAAGTAAACATTTTAATTTCTGGACACAGGTGTACAACCGGTTGTATTGGTGCTTATTTTAAAGGGATACCTGAGGATCAGAATATTTTAAGATTGTCCTCAGATAATGGAGGTTTTAAAGTATATCAATTTGCTAGTGGAAATGAAGGTTGAGAAGATGACCAACGAAGAAATCTTACAAACAGATTCACAGTTACAGATCCTAAATGAAGTAAACCGTATATGTGAATCTAATGATATCCATATATGGCTACGAGGGGGTTGGGCAATCGATTTCCTTTTAGGTGGAATTACACGTTCCCATGAAGATTTAGATTTGGTTACTTGGGTTTCAAATCGTGAAGTAATGGAAGAAGCCTTGGTTAAAGAGGGATTTGAGCGATTACCAATAAGTGACCGTCAGACTGACTTTCGTAAAAATGAAGTGGATATTCAATTTTTATATATGACACAGACAGATGGAAGTATCTCTCCTCATAACCTTCCCGAATGGCTTTGGAGAGCTGATTCATTGCCTCCTGGTTTGTACCAATTGAACGGAATATCGATGCGGGTGGTGAGTCCACAACAGCTTTTGGAAGAAAAACAAGTATACGAGCAAATCGGTCGGAAGCCGCGGGATAAAGATCAAGAGAGTAAGAGAATTCTTCAGAAAATCATTGAACATATGAAAAATTGAAACCTGTTGCCAACTTAACCGTAGATTAGATAATGAATCCATCGTTTAAAGATACGGAACGATAGAAAGAGGAATACTTATGAAAAAAAATAATAAGTTTTTCCGTACGGCTAAAGTTCTCTCAATGGCTTTTGTTATATTCCTTCAAATCTTTTGGTATAAAATTCGCCGAAAGGATCAAGCTGAATGGGAGAAATTATGGGGGAAAATTGGAGCACGGTTTCGAAAAACATTGTTTGAATTAGAGGGTCTTCTAATAAAAATTGGGCAAATACTAAGTACACGAGGAGATTTACTACCGACTGCTTTTATCAAACAAATTGAAGATTTAACCGATCGTGTCCCACCTTCTAAGTGGAGTGAAATCGAATCCATCTTAACAAAGGAATGGAAACAGCACCCAAACGAAATACTAGAATCCATTGAAATGGATGCGGTTGCTTCTGCTTCTATTGGAGAAGTATACAAAGGGGTGCTTTGGGATGGGACAGAGGTTGCTATAAAAGTGAAGCGCCCTCACATTGATGAAATTGTTCAAACTGACTTCAGAACCCTTAAGATAATTCTTTGGTTTGCAGATCGGTTTGTACCTATACCCAAAGGTTTTATTAACTTTAAAGTACTATTTGAAGAACTGAAACAGGTGATTGAGCGGGAGTTAGATTACACTACCGAAATCAATACGATTGAGTCATTCCATGAACGTTTTAAAGAATTAGATTTTGTAAAAATCCCGACAACGTATCCTGAACGCTCTACCCCTAAAGTAATTGTTATGGAGTGGGTAGAGGGGATAAGACTTACAAACTATGAGGAAATGGATCGATTACAAATCAATCGTCAAGAGTTGAGCCAGCGATTATTAAAGCTTTTCCTCCCACAATGGCTAGAGCCTGGAATGTTTCATGCAGATCCTCATACAGGGAACATTTTAGTATCAAAAGAGGGAAAAATCATACTCCTTGATTTTGGCATGGTTGGAGAAATTACAAAGAGGGATGCTACCAATTTTCAAGAATTGATTCAAAGCTTGTTGGCGAAAAATTATTCAAAAGCAGTAGATTGCCTTTCCCGACTAGGGTTCCTCCTTCCCGAAGCGGATGCTAGAACGATGGAACGTTTGCTTGCGGAGTTTACTTCATTCCATCCATCACAATTAAAGGAAATGAATTTGGTCGCATTAAAGATGGAAATGAACGATATCATTCAAGCTTTGCCTATTCAGGTTCCAACTCGATTTGTATTTTTAGGCAGATCTTTTATAACGATAGAAGGAATCCTGAGAAATTTGGCTCCTGAAGAGGAACTGCTGGAATTAGGGAAACCGGTCTTTATGGAGTGGTTTAACAAACAAGGGAACAACAAATGGGCATTTGTTTGGCAGTGGCTCCAATCACAGCCTATATTTAAACTGGCACACGCTGTCACTGATTTTTTAGAGGCACCACAAAGACTTGAACAAATGAAAGAGACCGAACAAAGAAGAAGCTTTCAATTTACGATATATGAAAACAATAAAAACCGGTTATTTCAATTGTTTTTATTTGGATTTGCTGGTTTAGGAGTAGGGATATACGCTGTACATCCGTTGGTAGCCAATCTCTCTGTGGGAGTTACTGTGATATCAGCCGTGGGATACGTATGGTGCGGATACAAACAGAAAAAATGGATGAAGTATATGCATGAAAAAAGAAGAACTTAGCCCTTTTTCTTATACAAATAGATCATCATACAAATATAAATGAAAAGTAGAAGTACTATAAATAAAGGGGTCGACAAATAACCACCGCCAATTACTTTAATTCCTCTAAAGTTGGATGGAATAAAGATAATAAAATAAGGATGATTGGAATGGAAACGGCAATAGCAACTAGAGGATTTTTATAATGAATCCTGACAACTATAAAAAGAATGATATTAAAAATAAACGACCAAAACAAATTCCAACCATTTTCATAAGGAAATAATCCTTTTTTGTGAAATAGGTACTCAATAGAAGTGAAATAGGCAATCCATATAGAAACGTAAACGTATTGTTTTTTTCCGGCCGGATAATATCTTAGATAGATCATAAGTACAATAGGGACAATAAAGAATGAGAAGGCAATCTCTATCAATGTATGATTTAACCAGCTAACCGTAACGGCCTTATATTTCCAAAGTGTATGATTATAAAAAATAAAATTATATAGCAAATTACAAATAATAAAGTACTGAACAGTAGGGTAATATTTTCGCCAATTTTTCCAGTCAACAAAATAATAGGCGAATACAACGTACACAGAAACAACTAATAAAAGATACATTCAAACAACCTTTTCTATTTTAATTATTTCAATTTCAATTATATCCAAGAGCAAAATGATTTAGACACTAGAAAAGCCTCCCATGAAAGAGGCTTTTTTCACTTTCATAAAGCGACTCGTACATATCTAGATCTATTAACGGCAAACTATTTGTGAGGTGTTTGCCATGACCAAAAGAAAGAAAAAAATATCAGCTGCCTTTTTAATTATTACGACTATAATTTGCTTAACCTTATTACCTTTTGCAATCGTCAAACGTTCCTTTAAAGATTGGTTAATTGTTTATTTGGTCAGCTTAATAGGAAATTCTTTAGCAGATCGCTACCTCGTTTCAAAAGGTTATTTAAAATACAACATTAGACCACTACCCAAAAAATTTAAAATCCATTTACCGTTTGACTATATCCAATATCCACTCATGCTTTTGTATTACAATCAATGGACTTTAAATAGTAAACCAATAGGGATATTCCTAAAACTCTTTCCGTTTATTATCCCTCAAGTAATCGTAGAAACCATTGCTGAAAGAAAGACAGATTTAATTACATGGAAAAAGGGGTGGGATTGGTACCATTCCTTCATCAGTTTAATCATTAAATTTCTAGTGTGTCGGTTGATTATTGCGTCTGTGAGAACGAAAAATAAAGAAGATATCTCCACTACGTAAAGGGGCATTGTCTAGTGCTCCCTTTTTTCTTTTGGTAAAATATTCATGAGTAAACGAAAGTTAGGATGTAACCAATGGATACATATTGTAAAAGTGCTTTAAACCAAATAGGAATTTGTGTACAGACAGTAGTCGAAATAATGAGGAATCTTACAGAAGACGACCTATTGAGACGACCTACACCAAATAAATACTCCGTGGGTGAGCTACTTGAGCATTTAGCCACCATCTGTGAGGCAGATTGGAAAATTTCTAATGAGGCGACTTGGGAAGAAATGGATGAGTATTACGCAACCCTTTCTTATAAAACTATACAAGAAATTGAACGGGGACTCTTTCAAAACTATGAATCTCTTATAGGCAACTATAGAAATCTATCAGAGGCTGACCTACAGACAACAACAACTTCCTATTGGGGAGTGAGGTACACTAGGTATGAGTGGTTATTAGAAATAGTGGCTCATATGTATCACCATAGTGGCCAGCTACACGCAATGATGGTACATGTTTTGGGAAAAGATCCACAGATTATGTTGTTTGAATAAAAGGTTCTAGGGGGATGAAACGTGTCAAACGATCGATGGATGGTGTATTTACTGGTTGGACTGATTGCTTATACTGTTATCATGTCCTTTGCATTTGAAAATGAAGCATTTTTCGCTGAACAGATAAACAGTACGGTCATAATCGGATTGTTAATTATTATTATTTTGAAACTAGATAAGAAAAAACAATAACAATAGGGGGTGAATACATGAAGAAAATCGGTATTATGGGTGCTTTGCAGGTTGAAATTGATATATTACTAGAAAAAATGGACGCCCATGAAAAAAGAACAGTGGCAGGTTTTCCATTCTACTGTGGGAAATTGTATGGGAATGAAGTAATCATAACTTGTTGTGGAGTCGGAAAGGTCAATGCTGCAGCCTGTACCCAAGCTTTAATAGATAAATTCGGAGTAAATTATATAATCAATACCGGAATTGCAGGGAGCATTAGAAGCGAAATAAGGGTTTGTGATGTAGTGATTTCTTCAGATGTAACTCATCACGATGTACGAAAAGATCAGATGACGAGCTTGTTCCCTTTTCAAGAGGTTTTTCAAGCAAACGGTGAACTGATTCAGATGGCAAAAGAGGCATGCATGTCAACACTTGAGAAAAACAAACATCATATTGGGCGAATTGTAAGTGGGGAAGCCTTTGTGAGCACTACCCAGTTAAAGAACGACATTAAAGAAGCCTACCAACCGGCTTGTGTTGAAATGGAGGGTTCTGCCATTGGGCATGTGGCATTTCTAAACGATGTACCATTTGTCGTCATTCGAAGTATCTCGGACAATGCAGACGAAGAAGCTGAAATGTCATTTGAGGCTTTTGAAGAAATAGCGGCCCATCAATCAGCCGGCGTTGTTTTAGAAATGGTGAAACAGATGAACTTATCTGAAGGTTATGTGAAGAGAAGTTGACTTTGTAGGGGATGTCAGCTTCTTTTTCGTATATCGTAAATAGGTAGTTAGATAGATTCAATTTTTCAGCGGAAAGAAAATATCAATGGTTTGTGGTAAAACTAGGTAATAAAAGAAATTATCTCATAGATTAAGTACCTACAAGTGAGGGTGAGGTAAAATGTCCGAAGATTACAGAGATAGGCTTCAAGAAAAAGAGCAGCAAAAGAATCCAGGGGGAACTTTAAATAATGCTTGGGCTCGTGCTTATACGGGTGCTCCTAGCACTGGATGTTTGGTAAATATTGTTTCCGTAATTCTGGTCATTATATTTATCGCCATTGTACGAGCTTGCTCCAATTAAAAGGAGAGTGCATTTTTATCAAATATTTCATAAAAACCGTTCTAATGGTATACGTCTTAATTAGTCTGGACTGAAGAAAAGGAGTTCTTTATGAAAAAACAGCTTTTGTTCTTAACACTTTTTATATTTTTGACAGGGTGTTCAGAAGAAAAGAATTATGTGTATTGGACAGTTACGGAAAGCTCCCAAATCAAACGACTAGAAGAGGCACAGATTGATTTCATAATCAAAAACGGAGAAATTTGGGTTAATGAAGAGGATATGAAGAAAGTAGTTGTTTGTTGTTCGTAGTAAAAATGTGTTTTGTAAGGAGGACATATGAACAATAAAAAAATACTAGCTTTACTAGTAGGTGCTGTAATGTTATTTCTTCTAATCTTTGAGGTTAGGATTTCTGGACCTAGTACTCTTGAAGAAGCTATGGATGAAGCAGGAATTTCCGATATTGAAGTTTTACACTCTGAACTAATCAATATTCATAAAAAGGATTATATTGTTTTCTATAAGTTAAGAGATTTACGCGGTATTCGGGTTGGATTAGCCAATAAGAATGAGTACACAGGGTGGAAATGGGAGCAAAACCTTGGGGATATCAGAAGAATAACTGATTTAGGAAAGGAAATGACCTACGAATATGTATCGTTACCAGAAAAGGATTATGCTGTTTTATTCGGAGCAATCGCTAACCCAAAAATAAACACGGTGACAGTGGGATATTCCTATGATTCATTACAGAAGTTTTCAAATATTATTGAAATCAATGATGAATTAAGTGTTTGGTTTACAGATTGGAGATTAGATGATCGAAATATTTCGGTGAGAGCAAAGGGGAAAGAATACTTTATCTTAACTGAAATTTAGGAAATGAATATATCCACATTGTATAGATTTTTAAAATAAAAGGATTAAAGAAATGACGGAGGCTACCATGAACTACTTGTTTAGAAAAACGATTACAGATTGGAATTCCTGGGGAGCTGTTTTTCAATCAATAGAAGATTTTCGAGAACTCATTAAGGAAATTTTTATTAGGGAAAACTTAACGGGTTATGAACAGATTTCTCATCTAACGCCGGGGTCGAATGCAGTATTCAAAGTGGGGTCCTATGTAATTAAAATATTTGCACCCACCGAATCAAGTGCAAACACGGACTATTATTATCATGCCGAACTTACTGCTATGAAGAGAGCGATAGCGAAAGGAATCAATACACCAAGAGTTATAGCGGCTTCTTATATACAAGATAAGTACTTATTTAGGTATATCATTATGGACTACATAAAAGGAAAAGAAGCGGGACGAGTACTGAAAGATTGCTCAATTGATAAAAAGGTTAGTTTTGTGCATGAGTTAAAAACTAACTTACAGAAAATAAATAGAAGACCAAACAATTTTGTGGATGGAAATGACTTGATAAAAAGGGCAATTCATAATGAAAAATGGTCACCATACCCTGAATCTGTTAAAAAACAAATTTATGATGTCTTAACTGATCTGCAAATTGAAAATATGGTGTATGTACACGGGGATTTAACTGCGGAAAATGTGATGATTGATGAAGAAGAAAGCCTGTATATTATTGACTTTGCAGATAGTACTATTGCTCCTGTAGAGTACGAATACCCACCTATCATTATGGATTTGTTTGATTTTGACCGAGATCTTACCTTAGAGTTCATGAAGGGGATGGAACTGGAAGAGTTCATAGATAGACTTTTCGTTGGAACCTTGTTGCATGAGTTTGGAGCATTTATAATAAAGGACTTTTGGGATAGATGCACTAGTAAAAAGGTTGAGGAATTAACGGATATCTTTGAAATCAAAGCGTTAATGTTTGATAAACTAAAGAACTAAACGTACAAATTAGTTGAAGAGAGGGGAGGTATAGATGAACAATCATGCTAAAGAAGAAATAAAATGGTTAATGATATTACTTGTTGCAATACTAACGTTAGCATTGATTGGAATTGCATGCTACTTTTTGACAAAATCAAATAATCACGGTGACATATGGTCATTTTTTAATGAAGGTCAAATAATAGAAGTTCAAAAGCGTATTGGCGAAGAAAATAAATATGAAGACTACAAAGTAATAGACAATAATGACCATGTCCAAAAGATAAAAGAAATGTTAGATAATGCTAAATGGGAAAAAGCAAAGATGGAAATGGCACACCCACCAGATTACCAATTTGTGTTTCGATTTAAAAACCCTAAAATTGATGCAAAAGCAGTCTTATACAGGATTTGGTTAGGTCCTAATAACAATAGAGTGAATGTCGTAAAAGGTATTGGTGAATACGTTCATCTTGATGGGGATTATTCAAGTGTTTTTTTAAGATTTATAACAGGAGAATAATTTATAAAAAAAACTTCTTTCAACTAACGGACAGGGATTGTTCAAAAAGATAAGAGGGTATGTAGTAACAGACTCAGGATGTGCCATAAAAAAGGTTCTCCGGATTATTTATTTTCTAGAGAACCTGGAGGAGGATGATATCGAGCCGGAATTTTCTTAACCACACTTTGGATTTCATTAAATTGTTCAAAGGGTCTGTAAATGAAAAGATTAACTTGAATGGAAAATTACATAGTACCTAGTGGAACAGTTTATTGTTCTGTGTAGGTATGTGGAATAAGGTCATAAAAAAACTTGAAGAGGTATAGATGACTATTACTATAGGTAATAGTCATGTTATGGAATTTAATTTGGTTTATAATAAAAATAAAATATTCTACAGGAGGTGTTTTAGGTTGAGCACAAAGGAAGAAATCATAAAATTGATAAAGGATTTACCTGAAAATGTAACTCTCGAGGATATAATGAGGGAATTATATGACAGGTCCAAAATTGAAAAAGGCATTAGAGAGCTTAACTCTGGTAAGGCAATGTCTCATAGTGAAGTTAAGGAGAAACTTGGGAAATGGCTGAACTAAGATGGGCTCAATCCGCAGTGCGAGATCTAGAACAAATATGCAGTTTTATAGCTGAAGATTCTGATGAATATGCAAAAGTATTCGCAAGAAGAATTATTGAAACTATTGAAACAACGGCAGTTTTCCCATACTCTGGGAGAATAGTTCCTGAGATGAATAGTGATATGATTAGAGAAAAAATAATGAGTAATTACAGAATTATTTATCGTATAAAACAAGAGAGTATAGAAATTGTTCGGATTATTCATAACGCCAGGAGTTCTATAGATTTAAATTAATGACATCATGGCTAGATACATAGGCTATGATGTCATTTTTTCATAAATAATCAAAGGGAGCTTTTTGAAGTTTGTTAATAATTACGCTTAAAGTAACGGACAGCATTACTTTAAGTATGGAGAGCAGTTTTTAAATGATAATAAATTTCCGACATTGGATTCAAAGTACACCATGAAAACTGTTGAAAAAACCGTTGGTAACCTTGGTTTTCCTGAAGGAGCTACAACTGCTCATATCTTCAATAAAGTGAGAGATTTTGGTTTGGAATTGTGTCCACTTGAATTAGGACCGTATCTAAGACTGGAGTATCTGGATCAACCTGAAGGTGATTCGGGAAATCCCTTACAGCAGCATCAAGCTCCAACAGGATCTATCACAGTAGCATCGAAGATACTAACTAAAGACGATAATTTTCCAAAAGGCTTTTATCTTAGACGAATTAACGGCAAGTTGTGGCTTAGGGGCTACATTGTCGATGGGTTACACGTTTGGAATTCTTCTGACCGTTTTGTTTTTTGTCTAAAAAAAGTGCTTAATTAAAGCAAGAGAATGACAGCCTATTTATTCTGAAAGATACTAGAGTTGAAGATCTAGTGGTTGGCAAGGTAACTTCTTTTTTTATTGTACTAACAGACAGGTTAATTGAAGAACGATATAGGAATACAAAATTATGGAGGATAGAAATGCGTTTATTTGATGAGGATAACGAAAACGTAATTAACAATGTCTCTATATTTTTAACCATTGATGAGGCTAGAGAAATGATAGATACATTAGAGGGGCTGTTGAAAAGCTTTGAAAATAAACCTAATCATGGACATTTAAATGACGAAACGTATCAACATGAGATTACAATTAGTCTCTATGATGATAAGAATCTGGATGGCTTAAATGAAAGGGCAAAAAAGCTTATTAGAGAAAACAAATGATTGATGTTAAGTAACAGACAATTTACTTCAATAAAAAGAAGTAAAATACAAATACAAATCTTTGATCGGGATTGATAGGAATTGGAAAGTCATATAACAAATGAGGTATTGGAAAACGTATTTTTTATTGATGGAAGTCTGAGGGATATTTATGTACTTGATGCGGATAAAGACGATTGGCAAAAATTTTATGATTGGGTTCTCGCAAATCCTTGGGAAATTCTTTTTTACAAAGATGGACAAATAGCAGAGTATAAAGAAAAAGTTGTTACCAACATCTTCAAAGATAAAGAGAACGGGACCATCCATCTAATGTCGATAAAATTAAACAGTGTTTTGATAAATTGTCATTTCTTTTCAGAGGAAGAATTAGAACTAGATATTGATCCAAAAGATGTAAAAGATATCAGAGCAGCAAGTACGGTGTTTGATTTTATGAGAGAACTATCAATAAACCTTGATAAAGAAAGTATTCTTACAGGAGAGAATTGTCCTGAAAACCCATTGGTTTCAGTAAGATCTGATGGAAAGGGCTTTATAAGATATAGTGCTTGATCACTATCGGAGCAGAAGAGTGGAATAAGGTAAAAGGAGTTTTATCAATGAACAGTTCGTTATTACTTAGTTTACACAGAGCTCTATTCAGTGCAATTCCAAAAAAATTAAAAGGATTAAGAGTAAAAGAAATAAATAATTTGCTAATATGGCAGGCTTTCTTTGATACGGAACCAACAGAAGAAGAAAAAGAAGTGTTAAGTGTTGCCTGTACAGAAGTTATAGCTGATTTCCCCAATATAAATAAAGTCGAGGAAGAATATCTGTGCCATCCAGCACCACTGAAAAATACTACTATGGAAGAATGGGCATTTGTTATATGGGAGCCTGAAACTAAGCAAGACACAATGAATTAGCATTATATCAGGGGCAAGAGTTTAATAACAGGATTGTTGCTTTGAAGTTTTTCTTATTGAAGTAACGGTCAGCATTCCTGTAATGGAGAAAAATGAGGTTTGAATAAAAAAATAGCCTCTTGGTAGAATGAAAGAGTCCTGAAGCTGGCCAGCGAAAAGGACAATAT
>NZ_BAAADJ010000054.1 GCF_039522365.1 Bacillus carboniphilus
AAATGTACCCGGAGTACTATAAAGGGGTACATGGGAAAGAGTACAAGTTATCGGACATCCACTAGACAAAAAAGGACCGGGCGGTTTTTGCCCGGTTTTTCTTATGTGGACACACGTTCCGCTATTTGTCCAAAAGTAGCCTAAGATCAGGACTATTCGGACACACGATCCGTTATTTGCCTAAAAGCATTCTTAAAAACACCAAAAATACTAAAATAGCGGAACGTCAGTCCGGCTAACTACGAAAAATGCAATTTTACCCCAAATAACGGAACTTGTGTCCGTTCAAAGTCCCCTAGCCAGTACTTACACCCCAAAAGTAGTGGATATAGGAATAATTTAAGACTTCCTACTTGTTTTAAGTCTGATGAAAATCTTGCGAGTTACTAAATAATTGAAAATATATTATACTGGGTACTAATTGCTTTTGTGAATTAAAGGGATAAATTAAAAAGCTTAGATGAAAAAAAGACAGAGACAGGTAAGACACGAGAGGAGTAGAGTTATGATTCAAAGTCCAACAGGAAAACAACGCATAGCGCTAGCGTTATTGCTTAGTATGTTAGGAATGCTAGGTCCTTTTAATATCGATATGTATTTGCCAAGTTTCCCCGATATTGCTGATGATTTAGGGGCTAGTGCTTCTTTGGTGCAGCTTAGTTTAACAACCTGCTTGATTGGCCTTGCCGTAGGTCAGCTAGTGGTAGGTCCCATAAGTGATGCACAGGGAAGACGGAAGCCTTTGTTAATTTCCATCTTTTTATTTGCTGTGTCCTCGCTTTTGTGTGCGCTGGCACCTAATATCACAACGTTTGTAGTAGCCCGGTTTTTCCAAGGCTTTACTGCTGCAGCAGGGATTGTGCTTTCACGTGCTGTTGTACGTGATGTATTTGATGGTAGAGAATTAACAAAATTCTTTGCTTTGTTAATGATGATCAATGCTACTGCTCCCATGATTGCGCCAATGGCTGGAGGAGCCGTGTTACTTTTACCTTTTGCAAAATGGAATACGATTTTTTATTTTCTAAGTTTACTAGGAATCTTCATTGTTGTGATGATTGCTACTCGATTAAAGGAAACGTTGCAACCTGAGAAGAGAACGCCTAGCTCGGTGGGGCATTCGGTTCGTACTATTGGTAGTTTAGTAAAGGACCCAACATTTATTGGGTATGCCCTAACCCTCGGCTTCCTTCAAGGAGGAGCTTTTGCCTATGTAGCAGGGACTCCTTTCGTTTATCAAGGGATTTATGGTGTATCCCCTCAAGTGTTCAGCGTACTTTTCGGCATAAATGGGCTAGCCATTATTACAGGTAGTTTTCTTGTCGGACGCCTCAGTGCCATTTTCCATGAGAGAAGCTTACTCAGGGTGGCTGTCCTAGTACATTTCTGTGCAACCGCGACACTTCTAACGATGACCATTATAGAAGGACCAATCGCAACGATCGTTATCCCTATTTTTATATTCATGATCTGTATGGGTATGGCGGTGACAAGTTCCTTTACACTTGCTATGAGAAGTCAAGGTCATCGGGCAGGAAGTGCAAGTGCTGTACTAGGCTTGTTTCCTTTAGCTATTGGGGCCATGGTTGCGCCTCTTGTGGGGATTGATGAAACATCGGCTATACCAATGGGAGCTATCATCTTTACTACATCTACCATTGCTTTGATTTCTTTTTTCATACTGACAAAGGAGAAAAAAGCAAAGCAAAGCTTGAGCCTGAAGATGGAGGGATAAAAGTGAGAGTCGAGTCCTTTTTTTCCAAGACTACTAGAACAGCACTTAAAAATGAGCCGCCGGGCGAATGGATAGCAGAACTCCCGGATGATTGTATCAGATTAAGTTCTGGTTATCCAGCGCCTGAGCTTGTGCCGGATGAATTATTAAAAGAAGCTGTTATTCGATTGTTTGAAGAGGAACGGGATTTACCACTTCACTATATGGGAAGTCCTAGAGTTCCTAAACTAAGAGAACAGATTCAAGAGAGATTGGCTTGTCGAGGTGTTTATGTTTTGGGAGAGGAGCTTTTGATTACATCGGGTGCTTGTCAGGCGATAGACTTGATCGCTCGCACCTTCATTGATGCAGAATCAGTGGTGGCACTAGAATCTCCAACGTATATGGAGGCCTTAGAGATTTTTCAAAACTATACGAAGGATTTTATGAGTATCCCAGTTGATGAGCAGGGGCTAGAAACGAATCTGTTTGAAGAAGCACTAGTTGATAGGAAACAGAAGGGTCTCCCTCTACCTAAACTGCTATATGTAATCCCGTCTTTTCAGAATCCAACAGGGACATCTTTATCTCTAGAGCGCAGGCGACATGTATTGGAGCTTGCTAGCCAATATAATTTCCTCATTGTGGAGGATGATGCTTATGGAGAGTTAGGCTTCAATGAGGCTCCAACTTCCTTAAAAGCACTGGATAAAGAGGACCGAGTTTTACATGTTGGTTCTTTATCAAAGGTTATAGCACCAGGGATGAGAATTGGCTGGGTTGCAGGGGTATCTAAATGGATCAAGGCCTTAGCATGGTTTAAAAAAGACTTGGACCATCCATTTGCTCAAGCAGTTATGGCATCATTTCTTGAAAATACCGATTATGAGAAAAGGCTCAAAAGCTTAAGAGAAAGCTACCAATCTAAGTGTTCAGCATTAACTTCTGCCATTGAGGAGCACTTTCCTGAAGCGGTTTCTTGGTATGTCCCGGAAGGTGGATATTTTACGTGGGTAAAAGTTCCGGGAGTAGATACAGCCAAATTGTTAGAGAAGGCTTTAATTAAAGGGGTTTCTTTTGTCCCAGGTAAGTATTTTTTCCTCAATCAAGCTGATGGAATGGAGTATTTGCGCCTGTCATTTAGCTATGCAAATGAGGAAGAAATAGTAGAGGGAATTAGAAAGCTAGGTAGAGTTATAAAATCAGAGCTTAAAAATATATAGTTTATGGAAAACTGCTGACTTGGCTTAGTAAAATGATACTTTGCCAAGTTTTTTGTGTATACCGTGCTTTTAACTCTAGATGGATCGGAAATATAGGATAAATTTACCTACTAATTGCAATAAATCTCCATATAATGGATATAGATAGAGCATCAATAGTTGTTTACGGTGTTCCATTTTTTTAGATATAAGGGGAGGGCGAAAAAATGTCTAATGATCATGAGGCTGTATTAGATACAGGAAAACAAAATGAACCAAAAGTGAAAGTAGAAAGAAAAGAGGGAGAACCAACAGCAGCATTCAAAGGAGCATCATGGGGAGCACTATTAGTAGGTGTTGCTGCTTATCTCATCGGTTTGTTTAACGCAACGATGGAGCTGAACGAAAAAGGATATTACTTTGCGGTCTTGGTGTTTGGACTCTATTCGGCGATTTCCTTGCAAAAAGCAGTAAGAGATAAAGAAGAGGGAATCCCTGTTACGAATATTTATTATGGTATTAGTTGGTTTGCACTTATTGTATCTATTTCATTGATGGGCATCGGTTTATACAATGCGGGAAGTATTGTTCTAAGTGAAAAAGGATTCTATGGTATGGCATTTGTTCTTAGCATATTTGCGGCCATAACCATTCAGAAGAATATTAGAGATACACAAAGAGCGAGAGAAAGAGATTGATATACCCAAAAAAGATCGGGTATTTTCCATGAGGAAACTAGCTTAATCGTATGAGGATAAAGAATCCATTTTGAATAAATTCGAAATGGGTTTTTTAATTTATTTTAAATGAATGTCCTTTTAGCAACTTTATTCTTGTAAATTACATATTTATTGTCGATATATAATACAATATAACCTCTTATATCTAATGAACCACTTAAAGGGGGGCCATCATGAGACATATTATTTCTAGTGGATTTGCTATTCTTTCCATTATTCTATTATCAGGGTGTCAAATTGTAGGGGACCATGTTGATACAATTGTTCAATACATAGAGGAAGAAAAGCCTAAAGAGGCAGTTAACTCATTTAATGAAGCCATGGCTGATAGTAGCCTTTCCGATAAAGGGAAGGATCGGGTGAAAAATAAGATTTCAAAAGCGTTAATATCCAATATTGAAACTGTTACAGAGAATTATTTAAATAAAGAGGAAAATCCCGAAATTGTTTCATTAGTATTAGAGACATATAAGAATATAGATATTCCTGAAGTGACTGAGCTTATTGAAGAGAAAGAAGAAGAGGTCTTCCCAATTATAGAAGCAAGAGAAAAGCTTTCGAAAGGATTAGAAGCAATCGATAATAAGCAATATGTAGAGGGAATCCAACTACTTTCACAGGTTAATCGAGATACTCCTGAATATAAGAAAGCTCAAGACGAGGCTCAGAAGGCTAGGAAAATATACTTTGATAAAACCATCAAACAATCACAAGCTCTGTATTCCAATGGGGATTATGAAGAAGCATATATCCTATTAAGTCGATTAGAAAGTTCTGTAACGAATGTTGAAGTTGAAAACAAGCTTGCGGAATATCGACTAGCCTTTGTAGAGTCAAAGTTAGCAGAAGCTGATGAGTTTGTTGGTGAAAATAAGTATACAGAGGCATTTACTATTTTAGATCATGTAGAGGGAATCACCGGAGAAGATGAATTAACGTCAATCAAACGTGAAGAATATATGTTCATGCAAACACGGTTTTGGGATGAATTAATAACTAGTTATGAAAAGGAAACAACCCAATACTATGATGAATTTGATGATTTTACAGTCATTGCTCCTAAAGACCATAGTGCGGAGTATGTTGATATTTTCCCAAATGAAACATCCTTTTACCCACGAATTGTAGTGGCAGATGGCTATTCTTATTTAGAGATTGTGACTGGTTTCGGTGATTCGAATTGGCTTTATTTAGAATCGATTGCCTTTCTGGTTGACGGTGAACCATTTACTTGGTCTTTCGATTATTATAGTGTGATGGATGACTATGATGAATATGGAGTCTATGAATGGATGATTTTCGACGAATCTATTCAGCCAATGCTGTTGGACGACTTAAAAAAGATTGCCGGTTCCGAAGACGCCGTTCTTCGCTTTTATGGGGAAGGGTATATTGAACATAAAATTACAGAGGTTGAAAAAGAGCAAATTCAATTATTTTTAGATATCATTGAAGAGATGGGTGCAAAGGTAAACTTTGGGCCAGCGGTATAGACAATAAAGGGGAAAGTATCTGAATAGAGATACTTTCTCTTTTTTCTTGATCTCTTATTTTTCCAACCGATATATAAAATATATTTTAGTATTTAATTCAATATGATGGGGGTAATGATGAAATTTGTTAAATTAATTTTTACCTTTTCCGTTCTTGTCTTTTTGACTAGTTGTCAAAGTGTCACGGATGAGGTGGATTCAATAACTACATATTTACAAGAAGATAAACCGCAAGATGCTATTGAAACCTTTCTTTCTGCATTAGAAAATAGTGCTTATTCTGAGGAAGAAAAGAATGAAATGAAGGCTACAACCTTTCCTCTCTTCAATGAGGATATTATAGATATTATGCAAAATTATAAAGAAGAAAAAATCGATTATGATACTGCTATTTTACAGATTAAACAATATGAAGCAGTAAATCATCCAGAGGTTCTCGAGGTGGTAAACAACCATATAACAGAGGTTAATAGCATAAAGGAAGCAAGGGGTTTTTTAGAAGCCGGTCTTCAACTAGCGGAAGATAAGGAATATAAAAAGGCTTTGGATACTTTATTAAAAATAAATCGTGAAACAGTAGAATATGATACAGCCTTTGAAAAAATGCAGGAAATTAAAAGTGAATATTATGAGGTAACACTCAATAAGGCGGATGAGTTCTTTGGGAATGGTGAGTATGAAAAAGCTATCTTACTTTTAGAAGATTTGAAAGTCTACTTTCCATTAAATCCTGCCATCGATCAAGATATTTCCTATTATATTGAAACCTTGATCCAGATTAAAATAAACGAAGCAGACCGATTTGCCTTGGATAATAAATTTGCTGATGCTTTTGCAACACTTGATTCTTTAGATAGTATTATAGGGCCGAGTGATATAACGGCATCCCGAAAGGAACAATATGCCTCCTTAGAACATGTAAATAAGTATGAATTGATTCTGTCACCTTTTGTTGATCAAATCAACCAGTTCCATGATAAAGAATATGCCACTATCTACTTAACTCCTAAAAATCGATATCCATTGGTAGAGGAGTTAGCCACTGGAGAAGCTGCTTTTTACCCGAGGCTGAGTATAAGCCCTGAAGGAACAGTTTTGGAAATGGTAGCCGGGTACGGTCATAGCGAAGAGCTGATTCAAGTCCAAGACATTCTAATAAAAATTGATGATATGGAACCTTTTGATTTTTACCTAGAAGATGGAGATATCCAACAAAAGCAGGATGAAACAGGAGCGTATGAGTGGGTACGCTTAGACGAAAGAGAAAACGGTCTTCAATTTCTCCTACTACAATCCATAGCGGACTCGCTAACGACTGAAATAACATTTGAAGGATACAGTCAAAGCAAAACCTTCCAAGTAACAGCGCAAGACAAAGCAGCCATAAACCTATTCTTAGACATCCTAGAAGCATTAGGAGAAGGAAAATTTAGATTTCTAGAGAATAACGGATACTAAGCGGGACAGAGGGGACAGGTTTAGTGTCCCACAAAAAAGGAGGGGTTCAGTTGTCGCTAAAGAAAATTACTGCGGAAGATTTCTATAAGAAACTAAAGAAGGAAAAGGTTCTACTTTTAGATGTACGAGCAGAAGAAAAATATAACGAATATCATATTGAGGATTCCAATGTGGACAGTCTAAACATCAATAAGATGGAAATATTCAAACTAGAAGATGCCCCATCTAAGGAATTAACCTTACCAAAGAATAGAGAAATTGTTGTAACGTGTACCACTGGAAATTCTGCTACTAAATGCGCATCAATTCTATCAAATCTGGACTATGATGTTGTGGTTTTAGAAGGTGGAATTACCGCTTGGAAGGAATATGAAGGAAAATGAAAATAGAGCAGACCTGATTTACACAGGTCTGCTTTTTTAAAAATTTCAACTCACAACTCCAAACCGATTACCATCAGGATCGAAAAGACTAAAGCCTTTCATCCCATCAAATTCATGAATTTCACTAACGTTAGCGCCTTTGCTTTGAAAATTTTGATAGGACTTTTCCACATTACTGGAGTGGAAATTAAAGTAATGATCCACACTATAATTATTTTTAGGGAAAGCGGGTTGTATAATGTCGGTCGATTTGACCAGGCAGAATACGACCGTTCCATCTCCCATTTTCATGATATTGGCTTCAGGTTCATCAGGGTGCAAGATTTCAAATCCAAACATCTCTTGATACCACTTAGTTGAGACCTTTAAGTTACTTACAGGAATAAAGATACCTACCCCAAATATTTCTTTGCTCATAGCAATTCGCTCCTTCTATATTTTATAAATTCGTATAAAGAAACGAAGATTCCACTTAAATACTTACACCTATATTAAAAAAATTTAAGAACTTACCGTTATGACATTTCCATCCGGATCTTTGAAGTGAAATGAAAGGGTGTAACCACTTTTCTGAATACGGTCTAGAGAAATCTGGTGTGCGGCCAGATAAAGATATCCTTCGTAAATAGCTTTAGGATTCCTTTTACGAAATGCTTCTAGGAAATCTTCGAATACTTTTGGTTTTATAGTTGGTTGTTTTTCTAGTTTTGCAACCTTAGCTGGCTGTCTCTCAGATGAAGGGATTTGGGCGTAATAGGTCAGCTTTCTTCGAGCTCGGTGCAACGTGGTGTGAACATTGGATTCTGTTTCATTGATGAAATTTGCTGTTTCCTTAGCGGTAAAAAGAAAGACGTCCATCAATAATACAATGACAAATTGTTTAATAGATAGGTAGTCTGCCAATTGCTCTAGAGATTCTCTTACATCAGTCCTATGGTAGGAGTCTCCCGCACTTATAACTAGTGTATCGATGTCAGTGGACTCGACTCTCTTTCTTCTATTTTGATCAATCCATGTATTTTTGGCTATTAAATAGAAGTATCGTTTTGATAGTGATTTATCAGGCTGTTTCTTTATAGCTAAATAGATTTTAATGAGAGTTTCTTGTAATAAATCCTCTCCTTCCCATTGAGTGGAAGTCATGTTGTAACAGTACCTTTGAATGTCTTTATAAAATGGAGAGATTTTATTTTCAAACGTGGAGCTTTCATCAGTTGATACCCATTTATTTACCATATATAGTCCACCCTCCGTTTGTGAAATGGGATTAGTTATTTCCACATTAGCGAAAAAAAGTAAATATGACAATTAGAAATGATTGAAGTGGGCCAGGTTTAGTGTCCCACAATGGAGAATGTAACAAGGGTAACTCAAAGTAAAAAGCAGACCTTATTATTTACAGGTCTGCTTTTCCTTAATTTCTAGCTAAACCTCTTTCAAACGCTGCGAGATGATTGACAGATGCATCACGTAGGTTTGTGAAAACAATTCTTACATCTTCAGGAATATCGAGGGCTAAGAACTTATCATACATCGCAATATTGTCAATCTCTCCTTGGACACCAGCTGCAAAGGCAGCCTTTACGTTTGCAGGTGTAGTAACGAATGCCTTAGAAGTATCTGCAGGGATTCTGGTCTGATATCGTTCAAACAAAGGTAACAATGCGCTAATATGGCGTAGCTCCGCTTCTTTAATTCGTGTGAAAGTCCGGATTTGACCGAACGTGCTTAGAATATTATCATATCTTGCTTGTGCCAAATACTCATCTTGAAGGGCATACGTTAGCATCTTGGGTAAAGTCAAAGCAGTGTCACTTAACGCCCCTTTGGCACCAAAATTCTCAATACTTTCCCGATGATTAGTGCCCTTACCTTTTTGAAAAAAATACAAAAACCACACTGCGTGATTCTGTTCATCAGCTGCGGCACGACGGAAAGTTTCTTTTATCGTAGAGTCCGAAGACTTATCGGCTATATCCAAATAAAAGTCAACCGCTTCCTGCTCATCCTTAATAGCAAACTCTAAACCAGCATTATATCTATTGGGGCACTTCTCAATGATTTTTGAATCAGGTTGCTTTCCAGTCAGCTGAGTATAAATTCTCCGAAATGCATCGTAATGACGCTGTTCATCTCCCCGAATTTCCATAATTCTTTCTCTCTCAGCCTTAGTGGGTGCCATTTTTGCTAATTTTTCATAACAAGAAATCGCACTATACTCTGCGTTAATCGCTTTTTGAATATCATTGATGAGCTGTGGCTGACGGAGATAATCATTATAATACGGATTATAGTGATAGTAATATTGATTGGAATACATAGATTGTCCTCCCTGGCAGTAAATGTCATCTTATCATATGATTCTAGCAGGGGTAGGTGCATGACCTATATCTAAATTCTTCCTTTATAATGTTCAACCCAATATTTGTTTCAAATATTCTCGCGGTGTACCATAGGGGACTGTCTGTCGGAATTGTGGGTAGGCAGAATGAAATGTAATGATAATCGGGGCATCAAGAAGAATCGAATAATTACGATAGAAGGGCAAATCCCCATAAATGATTGCTTTTAAAGAAGTATCCATTTCTTTTTTGAAAATATCAAATCGATAGGCAGCCATTTCTTCACTAAATTCTCCACCGTCCACATAGGCTTTTCCCAATAGACTTAACCGATCCTTCCAATCTTTTTGCCATTCTACTAATATTTCATCACGTATTTTCCGATTGATTGAATTTTGGCTGTAATCATGTCCAATTTCTAAAAAAAATTGTCCGGTTTCATCAGAATGGGTGAGGGTATACTTTCTTCCGTTAACAGGTTGATAAAAATTTGCAGGCGATCTGGTTGTTACAGATAATGTTTTTGGATTGAATGAAGACGTCATGAAACTCCTCCCTAGAACATTTTTTTAAACATTGTATGTAGAGGAAGTCCATTACTTGTTCAAAACTCTAAGAAATAAAGAAAGTTTATAAAATAGTACCTTAATCTATAGGTAATCACCCACTTTTAGAAGTACAAGTTTATAGACAGATGTCTTATGAATATGATGGTGTAGTCCTAAAAAGTAAGGAGTGCATCCTAATGTATCAAAGCTTTAACCCGTATTTTTACATGAGCCCTTTTGGACAGGAAGCTACTATGCCATTTGAATTAGACCTACGACAATTTGGAGGGGGAGGACCGATGGGGCAACCACCTGGACCACCACCAGGATACCCAGGGGGACAGCCACCATTTGGCCCTCCAGGTCAAGGACAAAGCGCTGGACCACCGACCTCACCACCACCATCTTATGTTCCAATGCAAACACAACAACAAGCCCAAGCGTTTGCAATTGACCCTGGAAGTATTAGACGCTGCCTATTCAGATATACGTACGTCTGGATGAGAAACCGTCAGCAATTCTGGTTCTACCCAACATTTGTTGGAAGACAATCTGTATCAGGTTGGCGCTGGACTGGATTTAGATGGGTCTTCTACGGAACCAGCCTGCGTCAAATCACATCTTTTACATGTGTGTAAGCGGGACAGGGGGACAGGAACCTTGTCCCACTTCCAACAAAGGTCTGCCTCAGAGAATAAGTTAAGTTCTCAGGGCAGACCTTTGTTTTAGCCGCAATTGAAGTAATCTGTTGTAGTGAAAGGTATAATAGTAAAGGAAAAGTAGAAATTAGAAATGTGAAAATATAGTTGCAAAAAAGGAGTTACAATGACAAATAAAATAGAAGCAGGTTGGAACTTTGATAATAGTTACGCACGTTTACCGAAGTTATTTTACAACAAAGTCGATACGAATCCTGTCCAGGACCCTGGGTTAGTCATTTTAAATAAAGAGCTAGCCGCTTCGCTTGGTTTGAACACAGAGGCACTTCAAACGGAGGACTCCATCTCCGTTTTTGCCGGAAACAAGGAACCACAGGGATCGGAACCCTTGGCTCAAGCATACGCTGGTCATCAATTTGGGCATTTTACTATGCTAGGGGACGGGAGAGCCATGCTATTTGGTGAACATATAACACCAGAAGGCCACCGGGTTGATATTCAGCTGAAGGGATCTGGTCGCACGCCATACTCAAGAGGAGGAGATGGCCGGGCAGCACTTGGGCCAATGCTCCGTGAGTACATAATTAGTGAAGCCATGCATGCATTAGGAATTCCGACTACTAGAAGCCTGGCGGTGGTAACGACTGGGGAAACGATCATTCGCGAAACAGGCCTACCGGGTGCTATTTTAACCAGAATCGCAGCCAGTCACATTCGTGTAGGTACCTTCCAATACGCTGCACAATGGGGAACTACTGAGGAACTTAAGCTACTCGCAGATTATACGATTGACCGACACTATCCAGAATTGAAAGAACAGGAGAATCCATACTTATCGCTGTTACAGGAAGTCATTAAACGGCAAGCGGCCCTGATTGCTAAATGGCAACTCGTTGGCTTTATTCATGGTGTCATGAACACGGATAACATGACGATTAGTGGCGAGACGATTGACTATGGTCCATGTGCCTTTATGGATACGTATGACTTGGGAACGGTATTCAGTTCCATTGATAGACAAGGGCGTTATGCTTTTGGTAACCAACCTTATATGGGTGGCTGGAATCTTGCACGATTCGCCGAGTGTCTCATTCCATTACTGCACGAAGATCAGGAGGAATCTGTAAAAATAGCTCAAGGTGAAATTGAGACATTTAGTGATATTTATAAAAACAACTGGCTGGCTGGGATGAGGGCTAAGTTAGGGTTGTTTAATGAAGAAGAACTAGATGAGACTTTAATTAAAGACCTACTTGGTTTAATGCAAGAGCATGGTGCGGATTACACCAATACATTTCGTGCTTTAACTATTGGTGAGGGTACCACTCTATCGGAGTTGCCAGAGTTCAAAGAGTGGTTTGGACATTGGCAGAAGAGGCGAGAGAGACAAGAGCAGTCCAAGGAAGATGCACAACAATTGATGCGAAACAGCAATCCAGCGGTTATTCCTAGAAACCATCGTGTTGAAGAAGCATTAGAAGCTGCAGTCAATGAAGGTGATTACACGGTAATGGAACGACTCCTTCATGTACTCTCAAAACCATTTGCCCACACGCCAGACCAAGAAAAATACTGTAAACCACCGGAACCAACCGACGAACCCTACCAAACATTCTGTGGGACATAGGGGACAGGTTTCCTGTCCCACATACTATTCCGACGCTCATTTAAAAAGCATTCTTTAGCTAAATCTGCTAGAGGATGCTCTTTTTATTGTGTAACAAAACTACTGGGTAGACTTCATGCCCTAGTGGGACACCGTTCCTGTCCCCTCTGTCCCATTCGAAAGTACTATTTTATAATTTTATGGAGGAAATTAGCGAAATTTGTCGAAGGGTATAACTTGCAAATTAAAATATATAAAGGAGCTTATTATTGAAATTGAGGAGGAAGAAACTAAAGCTAAAAGTATATACCATATTCATATCTTCAAGTACAAGTAAACCAGTGACTCGCTTTGCATTACCGAAATTTATGTTGCACTCAATCCCTTTATTTTTAATAACGCCATTTGCACTTTTATATTACTTTTATCATCTAACTGAAGACCTTAAAGAAGAGAATTTAGCACTATCAAGTAATTTAAGCCAACAAGTGAGTAAAACAGCAGCACTAGAAAATGTTGTGGAAACCATGGAAGAGACAACAAGCCAAGCTCAGCTGAAAATGAAAGAATTGGAGATTCTCGAAACGAAAATCCGAGAATACATGCTGGAACTCCCGGATTATATAGATCCTCGGGGGGGAATTAGCCTCCCGTTTGATAATGGCCAAGAAAGCCATACGGACGTGGAAATAAGCAGTGTCAATTGGGAATCAAATGAATTAGTAGAGAAATATAAAGAAACTATAGCAGAAATGGAAGATCTAAACGAAGAATTAAGATTCATACCAACAGCATGGCCATCAAAAGCTACGAGGATTTCATCAACTTTCGGTGGGCGTGAAGATCCTTTTACTAATAGGTCAGCCTTCCACACCGGTATTGACTTAGCAGCTCCGTGGGGAACCCCTGTTTATGCAGGAGCAGATGGGACAGTTATAAAAGCTGAATATTATGGTGGCTACGGAAAAGCAATTATCATTCGTCATTCTAGTACATATAAAACCCTATACGGCCATCTTTCAGAAATAATGGTCGAAGTAGGGGACCAAGTCAAAAAAGGTGATCGAATCGGATCAATAGGAAGTACCGGGAGAAGTACGGGTCCGCATTTGCATTATGAAATTATAAAAAATGGTGAACCCATAGATCCATTTCCATATATGGATTTCTTCAAATAGGTTCGTATTTGCATAGGAAAGGAACAAATTATGTTTAAAGGAAAAAATGTAAAAATAATAGATACAATTATTGGCGTAGGAACCATTATAGAAGGAAATGTAAAGCATGAAACAAGTATCCGAGTAGATGGGAAAATCTATGGGGAAGTGGATTGTGCTGGAGATATCTACATTGGTAAAGAAGGATATATTGAATCAACCATCAAAGGGAAAAATATCATCGTAGCGGGAGAAATTAACGGGAACATCTGCACAACTGGAAAAATACACATTCAACCGGACGGAAAAGTAACAGGAAATGTAACAACCCAAGGACTCATTATAGAAGATGGTGGAATCTTCAACGGACAAAGCACCATCGAACAGGCACAATCCAAAACAAAAACCAAAAACACCCCCAAAAAAGAGGCAGTGGGACAGTAGGGACAGGTTTACTGTCCCACCTATCCCACTCACCTCACCTATCCCATTTAGCGTACAATCAAACTGAAACCTAAAACATCTCCTGTCTGCTACTCCGCAAAACCGTAATAAACCCATCCAAAATATTATGACTAACCTTAAAACCTTTTCGCTTATAAAACTCCAAAGCAACCTTATTCCCATTCGAGACATAAATAAAATAATCATCCACGTCCTCAAACTGCTTTAACCAATCCATCGATTTATTAAAAAGCTTTGATCCAATCCCATACTGTCGATAGCCATCTTTAATATAAAACTGAGATAGACACCCCACATCATCCCGGTCCACAGAAGAAAGGTCAAAGAAAGTGGCAAACTCATTTGAGTAGGTCTCTTTTGGTGAAATATTGGTATAGACGTAACCAACTGGGAGATCTCCATCTTTTACGATGACAATGTAGTTATGTGTTGCCTTTTTTACCGAAGGCACCATCCTCGTGTCAAAACTCATACTGTCAAACCTCTCAGGTGTAACAGAAGCTAATGACTTCTGATAAACCATCAATTCATTACACAAGTCTCTACAAACCTCAATCTCATCATCCCGCAAAACTTCGTATGTAAAATCCACTTGCTTCACTCCTTTTGGGACAGGGGGACAGGTTTCCTGTCCCACATCTGACTAATTCAATTTATTCTACAAAGTGTAAGGTTCCACCTTCAAAATCACTATTTTTCAGGCTCTCAACAGGAAAAATAAACGTCCAAGGCATGCTCGTCTCACCTTCTACAACCAGAGCAGGAATCGTAAATGTATGAGCGGCCACCATCTCCTGGTTAACCGTATAACGTAACTTTTTGTTATGAAAATCTACATCATTGCCACTATAATTCTGAACCAGAACTGTCACCAATAATTCTCCTTTATGGTTCACGGCTTGCCAAAGTGGTGTGAACTCAACATCATGACCATTTGGGTGAGTCTCCTTAAAAACATTCAAAATCTGCTCACGGTCCTGTTCAGAGATTGCCTTGTCCCAGGAAGCTTCAAACTTTAGCTTTTGCATCGACTAACACCTCTTCCGTACGATATAACAATATTCTAGCATCCCATTCATAAAAAAGCAGAGAATACAAAAACTAAGAAAAAAGAGGTGTCTAAAATGAGGGATAATAACCAATCCGAAGATAAATTTACTGTAGTGGGTACAAACATCAATGAGGTCAAAAGAAAAAATGCTACGTCTGGCATGACGTATAACGAAGTGAAGGCACTACTCGCAAAGAATTATCAAAAAGATATCAATTCGAAGCAATCAAGAGAATAGAAACGAAGACAACCATTGTAATAGCATCTGCCCAACTCCTCATATAATTTAAAAAAACAGTAGGAGTTGGTTTTTTGTTAAAAGAACTAATAAACAAGTTTGTCTACAGTGACCGCAAGGAAGAGTTGCAAATAAAGAAATTTGAACAAATGATAAATTTTGCAGAGTCAGTGATCCAAAAGGGTGATAGTACTCTTAAAGAAAAGCACCCTGTCCTTGACATCATACGATTACTAGGAAGAAGAACCCAATCAGAAATGATTTCGGATATTCTCCATTCAGAAGAGGAGGTACACGCTCCGAATCATTCCTTAGAAAGATTACTTTTTAATCACACCATATTGCTAACAGAGGACGGCAGAGATTTAATAGATTTTAAGAAAAGAGTAAGATCAGAGAGAGCAATTAAGCTAAAAAGAGATTTAGTCCTTCCTACACCTGGGAAGCAATCAAAACTGCTTCAGACTTTAACTAAAATCGGTTTCGACCGAGAGTGGGGACCTTGGACACAGGATAGGGTCAATCATAAAGTAGAGGTCTGGTTACCAATGGGAATTGCATGGGTTCATAGTGGAAACCACTCCATAATAGCAGGAATCATTAGAAGTGAAGGAATCATCAAAACCAATAATATTTACGATATTAGTGAAATCTATAGATATGTATATTGTGATGGCCTCAACTTTTACAGAAAAGAGGACAACAGCATAATTGCTCCAGTGCAAAACCTGGAGTTTGCTGCCATATTCGAAATCGGGAGAAGAATGAAAGAAAAGAAGATTAGTTTCTAGTGGGACGAGGGGACAGGTTTACTGTCCCAGTTGTTTCACTAAAAGATAACGGCTCCAATCCCGACTTCAATCAAAATAATAATCCCGCATAAAATCCCGAATGCTCCTAATCTGAACTCCGCTGCCCAATCTTTTCCTAGCTCCCCCTTAAAAAAAGAAAAGATATCCGGCCTCAAATCAAGTTTGACACACTCCCAGAAATGATCCATGTCATCAAAGAATAGCTTACCAATCTGTATAAACAAAAATATATTAACTGGGATTAGTACTAAAATATAAAGGAACAACATGTTTCTCCCTCCCTAAAAAACTCCTCTTATTATTCTTACGTCTCTTTTATAAGAAAGTTTCATGAACAAATTTGAAGTTTAATAGTGCTGTTTCATGGAAAGAGATCCAAATTACTACATAATTAAATCCAAATAGTACTAACAATGTTACTCTGCCTGTCATAGTGAGGATTTTTTATACAGATCTAATTCATATACACGAATGACCTAACTTCGAAACCTCCGACCATCCTGCACACCAAACCTTGCATTCAACTGTCCCTGAATTTCCCCACGAACAGCTTGTTTACTGGCAATCTCTTTTTCCTTTTTCATCTTTTGTCTAATTTCATAGGTTTGAGTTCCCTCTTCCATCATGTTGGCAATTTTCATAAGAGATTCAATATCATTAAAGGAATATTTTCTTGTTTTGCCTTTAGAACGATCTGGAAAGATAAGCTTTCGTTCTTCGTAGTATCGGATTTGCCTTTCGGACAAGCCGGTTAGCTCACACACTGTTCCAATGTTGATGACTTTTTTGTCTTTATAAGAAGTTTCTTCAGCCACTGAGACCACCTCACCAAAGGGAAGTTGTAAACCTTTTAATCCTATTATACGCAAAGGAGTAGATTAGTTGATTGTTATTGTAAGAAAATCTAACAAAGTAATTTCATATAATTAAAGGTATAGATTTTTTTGTGTTATAAAACCTAACACAAATATAGAAATCTAGTCTTCTCCACCTCTATAATGAAAACACATTCAAAAACCATGGAGGAGGATACAAAATGAATGCTACTGTATTGATGGATAATTTGTGGGTCATTATTGGTACAATATTAGTCTTTTTTATGCTCGGTGGGTTCATATTACTGGAAGCAGGGTCTACTCGCATGAAAAATGCAGGTCATATTGCTGGGAAAACAATCTTTACCGCTGGAATTGGAGCCATTGTTTTCTGGGCTGTCGGATATGGGTTTATTTATGGAGAAGGTAATGCTTTTATTGGTTTATCTAGTTTCTTTTATGGAGATGCCTCTACGGTGGAGGAAGGATTGACCCCAGCGGTAGACTTTATGTTCCAAATGATGTTTGCACTAGTTTCCTTAACGATAGCGTTTGGTGGCTTTGCAGAACGTGCGAAATTATCAGCTTATGTCATATTTGCGATATTATTTTCAGCTTTTGTATACCCTGTCGTAGCTCATTGGATATGGGGTGGTGGATGGTTAAGTGAACATGGAAAGCAGGATTTCGCTGGTTCTACAGTGGTCCATCTAACAGGTGCTATGGCTGCTCTAGCTGCAACCATGATTTTAAAACCCCGTATTGGAAAATTTAACAAGGATGGCTCATCTAATAACTTGGCCGGTCATAACCAAGTGTTCACAGCATTAGGGGTGCTTGTTTTATGGGTAGGTTGGTTTGGGTTTAATGCAGGTAGTACATTTGGAGTTGAGGGTGGATTCTTTGGGTTTGTAGCACTTAATACACAACTAGCTGCTGCGGCTGGAGCTATTGCAGCTATGTTTATCGCGTGGATCGTGACTCGTAAAGCCGATGTTCCAACGACCTTGAATGGGGCATTAGCAGGTCTAGTTGCCATTACAGCCTCTTGTGGGTTTGTTGAACCGTGGGCTGCGATTGTGATTGGTCTTGTGGGCGGACTCATCGTTTTCTATAGTATGAGTTTCTTTGATAAAGCAAAAATTGACGATCCAATATTCGCCTTATCTGTACACGGTGTAGTTGGTATTTGGGGAACTCTTTCTAATGGACTTTTCGCTGTTCCTGAGCTTTCAACCGATATCGGGTGGGGGCAAGCTGGTTTATTTTACGGTGGAGGTCTAGAGCAATTAGGGGTTCAAACACTAGGTGTTGTGGCTTCCGGTCTCTATGCATTCGTGGTTTCCTTTATAATCCTAAAAGTTATGGATAAAGTAATGGGCGGAATCCGTGTGACAGAAGAGGAAGAAATTATTGGACTCGACTTAAGTGCTCATGGAAGCTATGGCTATCCGGAAAGCATTCCGCCAAGTGGGACAGAGGGGACAGGTTCGCTGTCCCGCATAAGTTGAAGGTTTTAACTAGCATTTTTTTTAGCAGGAAATCTGACTGAAGTGGAGAATATTGGAGGGGGTTAGGGAATTTCGATTAGGCCCTAACCCTATTTTTTTATGTGAGTAAGGAGGTGAGAAAATACTGGAACATCTAATCGAGACAGGAAAAGAGCTAGAAAATGAATTCTACGATAATGGACCTGGCGGAGCTCCTCAATATTATGATTCAAATAAGCTGGATATATGGGAAACCCAAGTGGTTCTATATCTTGAAAGTATTCTGAAAGACTCGATTGTCACAGAGAAAGTAAAGCAGGGATATATAAGGTTATTGGATTCTGGTAACCATCACGATTACTATCATTACTTAATGAGTGCTTTAAAAGGAATCAGTGAGAAAAAACTATACGAACAAAATAAATATTATGAAGACCTTATGAAAGGTAATGAATATGACTGGGAATAAAAAAATGACTCCTCCTCGTGTTATTTCTTTAGCCTACCATCACCACTCTATTGACTTCTACTACCACATAAATACATCTATTTTGTAATCTGTATTGTGGGACAGTAAACCTGTCCCCTTGTCCCTGTAATAAAATTGAAAATCTAATGAATACTATAGAAGGTAATGAATTTGTATGTTGGGAGGACATGTATGGGTTCTACTGGTGGATTGTTAAAGAACGGGAATAAATCTGCACTCATTGCTGCAGTTGTGAATACGATTATTGCCATTGTGAAAGGTGCCGCATACCTTTTTACTGGGAATGTAGCGATGTTTGCAGAGACGATGCACACTTTAGGAGATGCAGCTAATCAATACTTCGTTTATATTGGGAGTGCCTTAAGTAAAAAAGCCCCCACTGATCGTTATCCAAACGGTTTTGGTCGGTTGGTCAACTTAGTTTTACTTGGAGCCGTTATTATAGTAGGAATTATGAGTTACGAAACGGTTAAGGAAGGGTATCACCATATTTTACATCCAACGGAATCCTCTGGAGTTTGGATTTCTCTGTCTGTGTTGGGAGTGGCTGTGATATTAGAGACTTATGTTCTTTATAAAGCGATGAAAGAAGTACTCCATGAAACGAACACAGAAGGGAAAGGGCTCGCTGTTATTGGGAAAAGTTTTGGGGCATTAAGGAAAGCTTCTCCGGCGACCAAGCTGGTTTTTATGGAGGATTTGGTCGCGACATCTGGTGGAGTAATTGCAATCATTGGGATTCTTCTTTCATATTACGGTGGTTGGCATGCAGCCGAAGGTATTGCCTCCATCATTATCGGTTTAATGATGTTTTATGTAGTAGGAAGAGTCTTTATGGATAATGCCAGGGGGGCACTTGGAGAAGCAGATCAAGATTTAGAAGATAAAATTGCAGAGTACATATTTACGAACCCAGAAATTAAGGATATAAAAGCTTTATTTGCTTTTAAAGAAGGGGAAGAGTTTCATATAGAATCAAAGTTGGAGATTGACCCATTTATATCGGTCAAGGAAGCCATCGTATTGAAGAATAGGATTGAGTCTAAAATCCACCAAATTAGAGGTGTGACAGACGTCATTATTGAATTTGACGAAGATGACGGAATTCGGTCTTGGCATGGTCATGGAAATAAATAAGAGAAAGTTCGACTTCAACACGTTTTTTAAAAGCGTGTACTAGTCGAACTTTTTTTGTTTGTTCACCCCCTTTGTAAGAATTGAATAATATGTAATAGCCCCATACTTCTCCATGCTGCTACACAAATCACCTAATAAAAATTCGTACATTCCCCACCCAATTCATCATATCTTTTAACTAGGATGTCCTTTTGGAGTCTATGGAATGGGACAAGAAAACGACCAAAGGAGATGGAAGCACTGAAAGAGAATTTCTTTGCTAACCAGCCGCTGACGTTTAAGAATTTGACGAGTCCTTATTTAACGTTTGAGGATGTGTATGATCATATTGTTCAATTTATGAAAAAGGAGCCAATGGGCAATTATAAATTGATGATAGGGACCGACTCTCATGTTTACTCAAGGGAGACTCTTTTTATCACAGGTATCGTAATTCAGAGAGTTGGAAGAGGAGCATGGGCATGTTATCGAAAACTGACTTATCCAAAACCCATTCAAAACCTGCACCAGAAAATCTCCATTGAAACCTCTTTGACCGAACAAGTTGCTTTTTTGTTTAACGATGAAGTCAAAAATGAGTTAATCGACATCGTTCTGCCTCATGTATACAAGGGAGCAAGCCTAACAATTGAAGGTCACTTGGATATCGGAAAAGGACAACGAAATAAAACAAGAGAGTTCGTATCCGAAATGGTGGCAAGAATAGAAGCGCATGGGATTGAGGCTAAGATTAAACCAGATTCCCTAGTGGCATCCAGCTATGCAAACCGTTATACAAAGTAAGTGGGACAGGGGGACAGGTTCGTTGTCCCGTCGAAGTGACGGGACACTAACCTGTCCCCTCTGTCCCACAATAAATTTAGATGGAACTTTAGACCTAGATGAACGTATAATTAGGTGGGGTACATATCAGTTTATTTTTTGAATGGAGGATGAGGGAGGATGGCAGACGTTTTTTCACAAATACCTTGGGGTGTAGTTGCTCCATTACTAGCTATCCAGCTTATTTTAATGACGATCGCCGTGGTCATTTGGCTAAAGACGGAAGAAACAAATGGACCAAAATGGATGTGGCTACTCATTATTTTATTCGCTAATATCATTGGGCCAGTTCTGTTCTTTGTAATCGGAAGGAGGCAGGACTAAGAATGAGTATCATAACCGTAAAGGATTTGAAAAAGACCTTTGACGGCAAAGAGGTTGTCAAAGGTCTTTCTTTTGAACTCGCTCCGCAAAAATGTGTGGCACTTTTAGGGCCGAATGGAGCAGGGAAAACGACGACACTGAGGATGTTATCAGGTCTGTTTCGTCCTTCTAATGGATCGATATCTTTTGGAGGGGAAAATGAAGACCCGCGTAAATATATAGGGTATCTACCACAATATCCCGTCTTTCATAACTGGATGTCTGGAAAAGAATTTATGATTTATGTAGGTCAATTAGCGGGGCTTTCCAAGAAAGAAGCTAGTGAACGGGCAGAAGTCTTGTTAGAGCGAGTTGGAATTTTAGAAGCGAAGAACCGAAGAATCGGAAAATACTCGGGTGGAATGAAACAACGTTTAGGAATTGCGCAAGCTATGATTCACCGACCTAAACTCCTCATGTTAGATGAACCGGTATCCTCTCTTGACCCAATCGGCAGAAGAGAGGTACTCAATCTAATGGAAGAATTAAAGAAGGAAACAACGATTCTTTTTTCAACCCATATTTTAAGTGATGCAGAAGAAGTCAGTGATGATCTTTTACTCATGCATCAAGGGGAAATTGTAGAATCAGGTTCTATGGAGGAGCTACGTGCAAAGCACCAAACTTCCATGATTCATCTCTCTTTTAGCGATGGTCTTGAACAATATGAAGAAAAATTACGTCAGCAACCATGGGTGACTGATATTTTACTAGAGCGCAACGAATTGCATCTATTAGTTCCAAACATCAATGAAGCAAGGTCAGAAATTCTTCAACTTGCAGCATCTGAAGGTTGGCCAATTAGTAAGTTTGAAATCAACCGCACATCCCTAGAAGATCTCTTTATGAAAGTGGTGAATAAATAATGCAATGGACCACAATTTTCAAAAAGGAAATGTTAGAGTACTGGAGAAATGTAAAGTGGATTTGGGTTCCACTAGTATTTATACTACTGTCCATTATGGACCCGATAACTACATACTATTTACCACAAATTATTGAATCTGTTGGTGGAATGCCAGAGGGGGCAACGTTTACCATGCCGGAACTACCACCAGCTGATGCGTTTATGCTTTCTTTATCTCAACTCAGCATGCTAGGAGTAGCGGTCGTTGTGTTAATGTCAATGGGGTTAATCTCTGGGGAGAGAAAAAGTGGGGTTACTGAATTAGTTCTTGTAAAACCAGTTCGATATTTCAACTATATCTCAGCTAAATGGGCAGCGACACTAGTGTTGGTATTGGGCTCATTGATTGTTGGTTTACTTTCAAGCTGGTATTACGTTAATTTACTGTTTGGAAAGTTAACATTCGGTGAGCTCATCCAAACCATTTGTTTTTATGGCCTATGGATGGCTTTAGTTGTAACGATAAACACGTTCTATAATACCCTTTTCAAAACGCCTGGACTAGTTGGAGGCTTAACCATTATTACCCTAATGGTAATGGGAATCTTAAACCAAATCTTCAATCATTCCTGGACCTGGTTTCCCAATCAAATCTCATCCTATATCGTTCAATCCTTACATAGTGGGGAAATTCCAAGTGAGCTTTGGGGAACAAGTATAGTAACAATAACCGTAATCATCGGTCTACTCATCGCATCCTTATTCACCTTCCGTAACCGAGAAATGGCAAACTAAGCGGGACAGGGGGACAGGTTTAATGTCCCAATCATGTCCTTGTAAATATCAAAAACCAATCTTGTGATACTCTTATGGTACCATCCATGGCATCGCATTTTTTAACCAGGGGAAGGTACCATTTTTAGTGAAAAGATTGCTTTACATCCCTAGAATAGCTACATTTAATCTACATTATGTAAAAACAAGGGGGATATATTTGTTCATTCATAAAAAAGATTTATTGGAAAAAGCCATCGCCGAGTATGGATTTGATGCCTCGACACTATGTATCCAGAAAGAACTAAACCCTAACAATTCACATGGAGATATCCATTATCAAATTCGAGTAAATGAACGTCTCTATTCAGCCAGGTTTATAGCCGAACAAAGGTATGAATCTGAGGCTTTTGTGAAGCTTTCGGGAGAAGTGATAAAGGAGCAGATTCAATTTAGTCAGTACCTTCGTAATTCAGGAATTCCTTTTATGAGGCATGTGCCTACCGGCTTTGGGGAAGCTTATGTAGTTCTTAATGAGCTGGATGGTGTGTGGAGGTTTGTACTATTTGAATGGATGCAAGGAACACACATTACCTGTTGCACGGTAGAAGTAGCAGAAAGGTTTGGAGCTTTTGCGCGGAATTTACATGATATATCCTCAACATATGAAACGGTAACCTTACCAAAGGAATCACACATGAAAGGCTACAACCAATTCTATAAATTACTACAAAATTATGTAGAAGCAACACCACTATCTCCTACTACAATCAACCTATTAAAACAATATTTCCAACAGATTGAATATCATCTAGATCAAGCTAAAACCGAAACGTATGATTTTATCGTTCAATCTGATTTGAATCCACTCAATATTCTTTGGAACAAGGCGGTGGAGATTACTGGTGTTGTAGACTTTGAATCTATTACCTATACCGACCGAGTAGAGGGACTGGCCTGGTTAGTAAAATGGTACTCCCGAACAGACGGGGTCTCCTCTCATAATATGTCGCCTGTTTTAGCGCGAGCAATTCTTCGGGGATATCGAGCGGAGGAACTACTCACAACTAAAGAGCTTAAAAGATTGCCTTCGTTACTATGGTTAACAGGATGTTTGAATTGGAATTTTACCGCTAGTACCGTAGAGATTTTAAAAAAGAATGACGAGTTCTTACTTGAGGACCATCTGAATAAGTACATAAAACGAGGTAATACTTTACTATCTCTTCTATAAACACCTCATTTTGCCAATAACCGTAAATAAGTTTTAAGCACTACATAATTGGTAAAAGTTATTAAAGACCCAATACAGTAGGACATGTAAAACCATGTTATTCAAAATGTAGGGAGTTTTGGTAGAAATGAAAATTATGACATTTGAGGAACATATTGATGACCTAAAATTGAAACGGGGAAAGGATTATTACTTGAACGATCATATTAAAAGTATTGAAGAAATTTCGAAGAATAGTTATATCGTGGAGGTTGTGGGTACTGACACATACCTTGTTCAAATTTTTACAAATGATAAAAAAGAAATCTTGAGTACAACTTGTGATTGTAACTATGACAGGGGAGAGTTTTGTAAGCATCAAATCGCTGCTTTTTTTGCATTAAAAGATAGAAGGAAAAAGAGTTTGGGAAAGACAGGGAGTGTTACAGAAATTAAAAGGGATCGTTCGAGATCGAAAAAAGAACATTGAAGAGTAAAAATAAGAGGCCGTGGCCAAGGTGATTTAAACTTGGACTAGGACCTCTTTTAGTTAAAAGGTATAACTTCTACTGTAATTCTCGAAACGCACTCTCTACATCATGATATCCATGACGCTCTTCGCCATTAGGTTCGTCGGTTTCAACCGTCCACTCATTTTTGGCAGGTGCTAATCTTCCATCTTGGTTCTTTTTATAAGGCGCATGAATATGGTAGGTTTTCCCGCCTTTACTAGCCGTATAACCAATGTAATATCGATCGTCTTGCCCCTCTTCCTCAAAAATACCAATATCATCAATACCATACTTATTTATGTAGGTTTGGAGAGGTTGTTGTAGTCCGTTGATGATTTCCTCTCGGTTTAAATATTCCATTCTTTTCATTCCCTTCCAATTGAGTCACATCCTTAATATGTCTTTCTTTAATTTTTATTAAACCTTGAAATTCATCCTCTTTATCAAAACTGTGATATATCTAACAGTTTCAAGCGTATGTCTTCGATATAATTCCAAAAAGACGAATGAAGGGGGCAGAGTGATGAGAGACCGAAACATAGAAACCTTATATGATCAAATTGGAAGTGACCTCATTGATCAATTAGTGGAGGCTTTTTATCCTAGGGTATATGCAGACCCTGATTTAAGACCTTTATTTGAAGATGACATGAGTGAAATTATGCGAAAGCAACGGATGTTTTTAACCCAATTTCTTGGGGGGCCGCCCCTTTATAGTCAAGAATTTGGACCACCTGCTATGAAACATAGACACTTGCCATTTGAAATAACACCTAGGCGTGCTGAGTGTTGGTTGCGATGTATGGGTGAAGCTTTTGAAGAGGTAGGATTAGACAAACATCCTGCTGGTGAATTATTTTACAGTCGGTTGAAACAGGTGGCGATGATCATGGTGAATACAGGGGTAGATAAATGATTTCTACCGTGTAATGGAAAAAAATGACTCATTACAGGCGTTTAACAATTTGATTGCTAGGTTCTCCTATCGGATATTCTATGTTAGAATGACGGACAATGGTTACGAAAGGAGAGTTACTATATGTTTAAAAAAATCTCAAAAGGATTTATCCTATTATTCGTTGTAGGACTTGTATTAGCAGCTTGCAGCACAGCACCTTCAGAAGAGGGGAAAAAAGAGGAAGATAAATCAGAAGAGAATAAATCAGAGGTAGTCGCAAAAATAAATGGTGAGGAGATTACCCGCGAGTATTATGAGACTCAATTAGAGGCCATTAAAACTTCCTATAAAAATCAAGGTATGAATATAGATGATCTTGACGGTGATATGAAGAAACAAATGGAAGAATCTGTTTTAGATCAAATTATTAACACAGAAGTTCTGATTCAGACAGCTGAAGGCGAAGGCGTGTCTGTCGAACAAAGTGAAGTGGAAGCTGAATTAGAAGGTTTGAAATCTCAATTTCAAGATGAAGCACAATATAAAGAAGCCTTAGAGGCGAATAATGTAAGTGAAGACACACTGAAAGAACAGCTTAAAGATGAGTTAATCATAACGAAATATCTTGATACTCAAATTGGCGAAATTAAGGCATCCGCAGAAGAAGTAGAAGCGGCGTATGAGGAATATAAAGCGCAAGTTGAAAGCCAAGAGCAGAAAGCAGAAGAATTAGAAGCAATTCAACCTCAGATTGAGCAACAAGTGATTGCTCAGAAGAAGAATGAGGAAGTAAGTAAGATTATTGAGAATTTGCGCAAAGAGAATGAAAAAAATATTGAGGTATTGCTGTAATAAGGTAGAGGATGAGCGTTTTGCTCATCCTCTTTTTTGTGCTGTGGGACAGCAAACCTGTCCCTATTTTGATATAATACTAATTACCTATTTTTTCATCTAGAAGGAGATTACTAATGGATCAGGGTTGGGTTAGGGAACAAACGAGTACGACACACCATAAGATAGCGATTTTTTTGTTTCCTTTGGTCGTGTTTTGGGGGTATTTGCATCCCGTTATTTTTGGGGTTGGACTTATTATTTTTTTCTTAGTTACATCTTTTAAGATGTTGAAGTCGATGTTGATGTGGATGGTTGTGCTGGGCGTAATATCTTTTGTTTTACCGTTTTTAGCTCCCATCATTTTTATTATTATGATTGTCTTGTTTTTTATGAGAATTAACTATGTAGTGAAAAATTGGCGCCCATTTGTATCAGGGTTGTTCTTTTACGGGATTGCCGGCGGATTGATGGGACGTTCGAGCTATCTCTACTCGTACAATGGACCATTTTCAAATAGTGCCCTAGTAGAGGGGTTGATCGTTTGCGCGATTAGTTTTGTTGCGCTCCAACTACTGCTTCGTTGGCTTTATCGACATCATTATACTAGCTATGCGGCTTTAGGAATTATGGGAAGTGTCCCGGTGATTATTATTGCGTTTGTCTTACCTTTCTTGAAACTACATGTTGGTGCAGATTTCTTCGCGCCGGAAACTACTGTTGAAACTAAACCGGTAACAGGAGAAGCTTATGCGGAGACGAAGCTTTCTACTGGAGAGCCAACTGGGACGAGGTCATCTGAACTTGTTCATGTCAAAGAACATGTACGAACAGCACCGGACGGGGATCCAACCAACAACTTGTCCTATGATGGGCCTGACAAAAAGGAACCGAATGAAGAACTAGTTCATGTCAGAGAGCATGTGAGGACACCTCCTGATGGGGATCCAACCAACAACCTGTCTTACGATGAAAGTGCCGAAAGGAAAACGTATAGACAAGTAGCTGTTAGTATGGAACCTGCCGAGGAAAAGAGTCCGATTGATAAAATTATAGAGAATACACAGGCAGCGGTTCCTGGGCAAACAGCTGTGGATCGATTGATTAGCGAGCTGAAGAAACAACAAGAAGAGAAAGAGCGGAAATAGAAATGTGGTAGGTGGGACAGGAAACCTGTCCCTATGTCCCACTCAGAGGTTTGAGGCTGAAGTAGTGGAGAGCCTGGTTGATTGCATGGATGTCGTACATTTGTTTTTCTAGAAAGAATTGAATGATGAGATCAGTGGTGTCACTTTCTGACAGAGAGTATCCTGCTGCGTGTAGTAATTCTTCGGTATCTTCTAGGTCGAGTTCAAGTGCTAGGGCGAGTGCAATAATAGTGTTTTTCTTAGGGCGATAGTTCGGATTCGAACGGATTTTTGAGAAATGCTTTCGGTCGAGCCCAGCCTTTTTATATATTTCGGCGTCTGTATTTTCGGTTTGATCAATAAATCCAAACAAAACTTCTTGTAGGGTGGGTTGACGATGCTTTTTGATGAAATCTTCAAGCTCACTGGTTGAAAGAGATTCTTGTAAAATGGGAATCTCTTCTTTTAATTCAAATGAGTGTACGCCTGTTTCACTAAGGCTTTCATGTATTTTAATATATTCTTCTAATTCCTTTAAAAGCTTTTGGTCAAGCATAGCCCCATCCCTTTCAAATGTCGCCTTACAAGCGACCTATTTAAGACTTTTTCACGCTATCATTATAGCATGATGGCACATTGAAAGGATGATAGGGATGGATAAGAAGGATACAGAAATTATTTTTTTGTTAGATCGAAGTGGATCAATGGCAGGACTTGAATTGGACACAATAGGTGGATTTAATGCATTTATTGAAAAGCAATGTAAGTTGGAAGGGGAGACCATTCTAACGACAGTATTATTTGATGATCGCTACGAAGTATTGTGGAATGGGGTAGATGCTCGAGAGGTAAGGCTAAGTACTAATGATTATTATGTAAGAGGAACAACAGCCTTACTAGATGCGGTTGGAAATACAATATTAAACGTTAGTCATCGTTTGTCGAGAGTGAGTGAAGAGGACCTGCCCAATGTGATTTTTGTTATTACTACTGATGGGATGGAAAATGCTAGCCGTGAGTTTACTTATACAAAGGTGAAGGAGTTAATCAATCACCAGAAGGAACGCTGTAATTGGGAATTTATTTTTATGGGAGCAAATATAGATGCTGTTGAAGAAGCAGGAAGAATCGGAATTTCTGTAGATCATGCATATAACTTTGAGGCATCTGAAGCAGGTGTAGAGAAGATGTATAATGTCATTGAAGAAGTAGTGGCAGAGAAGAGATTGGATAGATGCTAAGTCTATGGGTAGACCCGCTGAGGTTAGGTGGGTCTATTTTTTTTCGTATAAAAATAATAAAATCTTCCTAGGTGAGAGGTTTATGTTATTGGTAGTTATGACCTATGTAATGTACGGCATTTTTGTCGAATAAGCATAGGTTTTGTTTGTAAATGAAATCCTCAGTGATTATATGTTGTCTGTTTAAGAGATAAGCAGACAAAAAATAGAAGCTGTATCATGACCTTTCTTAAACAAAAACGAAAAAATGGGGCGGTATAGACCTCTAATTGTGTCATAAAACCAAAAATATAATGGAAGTCACCCCCAATGAACTAGGCTTGTCCTCTACTCAACCTTCTATTAAAAAGGATTTCAATAGACCTAGAAATGAATCCATCCACTACCACAAGCACATGGACAAACCACTAGTAAAATGGAAGTTTCATATGAAAAAGGACCTGCATAGAATTATCAGAATACCTAAAATATTATAATATTGGTTCTTTTACACTACTTTCCATTTAGTGATAACGCTCTATGTCTCCTTATCTAGCTTTCCCTTATAATTTAACTAACAAAAGGGTAAATTTTCCTACGATTAGAGTTTATTCCACAAAAAATGACAAGTGAATGATAAAAGGCAAACCCGTACGAAAGTCGGGGACGCAAAGCTACGAGCCTAATTTACTCCATCATGAGTGAAACGGTCGTCGGGCCGCTCAAAAGCACTTGTCTTTTTATACCCATTTTTACTAATTACGTAATTCACATAAAAATAAAATTTGAGGAGGGTCCCTATGCGCATCGGTGAACTATTGATTATGAATGGTTTGATTACGGAAGAGCAACTAGAAAAGGCGCTGCAAAAACAGAAGTATTCGTTTAAAAAGATTGGTGAAATCCTCATTGAAGAAAAATTAATTACGGAACGACAATTAGTTGAAGCACTAGAGTTCCAATTAGGAATCCCTGTAATCAATCTAGAAGAAGTAAAGCCAAATCAGGCTACCATAGGACTCATACATGAATCAATAGCCCGAAAGCATTGTATGATTCCAATTGAACAGAAGAACGGAAAAATTAAGGTGGCCATGGCTGATCCGTTAAACCAAGAAGCCATTAAAGACGTACAAGTTGCGTCAGGGATGGTGGTACAACCTTGTTTAGCAACACGTACTGAATTAGAAACCATTATTATTGGTCAGTATGGAGTAATGGATTCAGTGAAGGAGCTATCCGAAATTATAGGATATGGAATCCAACAAAGTGCAAGCACAATCCACCTAGATGCTGAAAAAGATGGACTAGCTGTTCGGTATCGAGTGAATAACAAACTAACCAAGCAAAAAGTGATTCCTAAACAGTTACAAGAAACGGTTATGGGTAGACTGAAAACGATGTCGAGTATGAACACGGCAGAACGAAAGCTACCTCAGACTGGGTATTTCCAAAAGAGCGTTCACAATGTTGAATACAATATTCGTGTTTCTACAGTGCCAACGATAGATGGAGAGAGTGCAGTTCTTCGTTTAGTCAAACAGACAAATGAGGTCCTTCAGTTATCAAACTTGGGTTATACAGACTCGAACATGAAACGTCTGACTGATGCTGCGGAGCAACTGAAAGGCCTTATTCTGATTGCAGGGCCAGCTGTTAGTGGGAAGAGCACGCATCTCTATTCTCTTTTACACCACATAAAAAATGACGAAAGAAAAATAGTGTCAGTCGAAAATTTAGTAGAGAGAAGATTAGATGGAGTGATGCAGATAGAAGTAAATGAATTAAAAGGCTATACGTTTGCGGAGGGGCTTAGAACGAGCATGAACCAGGATCCGAATATAGTTATGGTCGGAGATATTCCTGATGCAGCAACCGCTGATGTAGTAACTAGGGTCTCACTCTCTGGACGAATGGTTATCGGTGGAATTCATGGACATGATGGAATTCATACCATTAAGAGGTTACTAGATATGGGGATTGAACCATACCTACTGGCATCCTCCCTATCTTGTATCGTTAGTCAAAGAGTCGTACAGAAAGTATGTGATCGATGTGCACAGAGTACTCCAGCAACAGATGAAGAGTACAAGCTATTTGAAGAACATAATCTATTAGAATATACCAATCAAAAAGAGAAAAGTAGAATCGGAAATTTCCGTTCCTTTGTCACCACAAATAAAACGTCAAAAGTTGCTGTAGTTCGTGGTGAAGGATGTAAAGTATGTGACAATGTTGGATACCTGGGTACCATTGGAATCCAAGAAGTATTGGTCGTTGATGATCAACTAAGAGAATTAATTCTTAAAAAGAAATCAATTGAGGACTTTAAGAGTTACTTAGAGGAACGTGAACATAAATCGATGCTTTATGATGGTCTAGCTAAAGCTCGAGAAGGTATTACGACGGTGGACCAAGTTTTAAAAGTAGTGAACTAAAGTGAGATAAATTTACAAAACTAGGGGGAATGAAAATGGCGTACAAATTTTTAGTGGTAGATGATACGAGTTTCATGAGAAAGATGGCAGCGGATTGTCTGAAACAACAGGGGCATGTGGTTGCTGGAGAAGCGGGGAACGGTAGAGAGGCTGTTAGGAAATTTAAAGAGCTTCAACCAGACGTGGTGATGATGGACTTAACAATGCCTGAAATGAACGGAGTCGACGCAATTAAAGAGATTTTAAAAATAAAGAAAGACGCTGTTATCTTAGTTTGCTCAGCGAGTAACCAGAAAGATATGATTCAGGATGCACTAGAAGCGGGGGCTGTTGGTTATTTAATGAAGCCATTCAAACCTGATTATATGAATGAAATTATTAAAAAGTATGCAGTTCCTCACTTAACACCTGCAGAGCCTGAAGTTGCTGATAAACCTGAAAAAAAAGAAGAGAAGGTTGAAGCAACTACTAAGAATGAAGATAATCTTGATGCAGTGAAAAAAGTAGTAGAAGAGGCACAAAAAGAAGTCGCTGTTTCAACAGCAGAAGTAGTTGAAAAAGAAGAAGAGCAAGCTGTAGAAAAAGTAGAAGAACAACAACCGGTGGCTGCGGTAGCTGATGTAGTAGCTGCAGAGCCTGCTCAAGAAGAAGTTTCTGAAAAAACGGCTCCGGTTGCCGTTAAACCCCAAAGACCTGCAAGAGAAACTAAAATTAAATTTGTTACAAGCTACATCTGCAACTGGGAAGAAGAAGTTAGAGGGGAAAAAAGAAACTTCTCCCTAACCTTTACAGAAAATGACCAAAACATTTGCCTAGAAATGGTTGGTGCGGAAAGTGAAAAACAAACGATTCAACTGTCGCTTGATGGGTTCCGTGATTTAAATGTATGGTTGGAGCAAAGAATTGAAGAAGGAAAAAGCGTGAGATAAAAACAAATGGCCGTGGCCCTTTGCAGGATTAAAAACCTGTAGGGCTATGGCTATTTTTATTTAATAATTTGGACACTGAGCAGTAAAGAAAAGAATTTTAAATAATACTCCTACCACCCTCTTATTTTTAGCTATGACAAAAGTATAATACAATGGGAGATATGATAATAAGGGTGTAAAGATTGAAGGACAAAGGATAAGGTGATTGAAGTGCGTAAGTTTTTTAGAAGATTTACATTTGTATTTAAGTTTTGGAAGTCGGTTCCGTTTATAAAGGACTTCTTTTTATCAAATGAAGTGGAAACTTATAAGAAAGTACTTAGTGGAACGTTGATTCTTGGCTATGCTTTGTTTCCTTTTGATATTATCCCGGATTTTATATTATTATTAGGCATTTTTGATGATGTTGTAGTGATAGGATTTATTGTAGAGAGAATGATCAAATGGGCACCTCCATCATTAAAAGAAAAGTATCGATTTCATGATCGTGAATAAAGCATCCCCGAATGCTTATTCTAATAAAGAATGAATAGGTAAAGGAGATTTCAGTGTGCAGCCATATGAGATAAAAAATACAATTATTGATGACGGGTTTGATGGTGAAGAATCGGTGACTGTGGATTTCACTTTGGAAAGTAAAAACTACAGTATCACGTTCGATAAGTCAGATCTGGAAATCTTAAATGTTTGGGTTTTTCAAGAAGGGACGTCACTCCCAGCTAATTTGTCAGACGATATAATTGAGTCCATAAGAGATGAAGTAAAAGAGAGGATCTAGTCAGGAAGACTGGGTCTTTTATTTCACTATAAGAAAGTATAAAATTTTGAAAGAAGTAAATTCGACGTAGGTAAAATTTTAAGGTCTATAGTATAAGTGTAACTAAGCCTAATCTTCGCCTAAAGGCTCGCCAATCGGCGAGTTTTCTTTATAGCTGTAAATAAAAAATCAACTTTTTTTGATTTACTAGTTGTTTTTTCCAGAAAAGGAGAATATAATCATATTAAATCAAATAATTTTGATTTATTTTTTTACTCATTACATCAAAATTATTTGATGGAGGAATCACTAAAAGTCTATCTATTAAAGGAGGGAAGAAAATGACAAAATTTATTAAAAAAGTTGCTTCACAATCTAAATCAAGTTCTTCAGGTTGTTGTGGAGTAGAAATTAAGGAAGTAAAAGAAGAACCTGTACAACAAGAGTCTTGTTGTGGAACAACTAGTGGAAATGAATCTTGTTGTGGTTAATACAAATTGGACTCCTTCTCGCACATGTGAAGGAGTTTTTTAGTGGAGGGGATTGTAATGGCTAGTAATGCAGCAAGGATTAAAAATGATTTGAAATACTTATGTTCAACTCAGCTTCAAGGGAGGTTATCTGGTTCAACTGGAGCTAAACGGGCCGCCACCTTTTTAGCTGGAGAGCTAGAAAAATACGGTTTCATTCCAGCAGGGAAAGAAGGGTATTTTGAGAGTGTGTCAGTCCCAGCGGCTAGACTGTTAGGCGAGGCTACCTTATCCATTGGGAAATGGAACTTACTTCATAGGATAGAATTTGGAGAACTTGCTTATTATGGTGGGGGATCAGGTGAAGGTAGGCTGGTGGTACTCAAGGAAGGTTCTGAATACGATGAGTCTGTTTTGGAGGGCAGTTTTGTTTTATTACGGGGAGATACAACAGATATGGATTTGAAGGAAACAGTGAGATCAGCTAATCAAATGGGTGTAAAAGCAATTCTAATGGATGGTGGGGAGCCCCGTTGGTTCCATAAATCAGTAATGGGTGACTACCGAACAACCGAACAAAATATACCTGTAATTAAGATTAGAACCTCCTTACTCTCCGAAATAGAAGCACTAGAAGGACAAATGGTAAAACTAAATCTTCCAATAGAAACGGGTATTATGGAGTGTCAAAATGTAATGGGCTATTTACCAGGTCAGGATGCTGAAGGAAAAACGATTGCTTTTGCCACACACTATGATTTTTTAGGGGACGATCCTAGTGGATTTCGCTTTGAGGGAGCGGGCGATAATGCTGCAGGAGTCGCTACTATGTTAGAGCTAGCTAGGAAACTATCAGAGCAACGGTTGCCTTTAAATATTTTAATTGTATTCACAACAGGTGAGGAATCAAATTTATGGGGTGAAAAGCACTTCGTCTCAAATCCCCCCTTACAATTAGATCAAACAATTTATTTAGATGCTTTAGGTAGAAGCCCCTATTACAGCCTTAATTTAGTTTATGATGAAAGTGAAAGATATTCGTTTGCTGAAGCTTTTACGTCACAGTGCTATAAGGATGGAATTAAGACCAATATTACGAGTAATCAAAAGCATTTATTTGATTTATTGATTACTGGAACTAGTGGTGTGAAATTCCGGCCATATCATACTCCGGATGATACATGGAAGCTGATCCATGTTGAGGTTTTGGAGGAAGTGGCTAATGCCCTTTACTCTTCTTGTAAAAGAATTAAGTAATAGATTTTGTATATTTTTGAAGGGAAAGCAGATGAAGAAGTAACCATTCATCAAGGAAAGGAACCAAGATGCAAACTTTAAATCCAGATGCAAAAAAGCACTTTTTCCAATTAGGAAGAAGTGCTTTTCATTCTGTCTAGGATGGAAGAAATAAGGCTTTCAAGGCTTTTTAATACAGCTTTACTAAATGTGATATCAGTTTTCAATGATTGTAAGGCACTTTCAAGTAAAAATTTTCTTGGTTCCTTTGATTGAAAGATTTCTTGTTGTATGAATTCAAGCAATTGGAGTGATTTCTCGTAATCCTTATGCTCTAGTGTTAATTTGGACTTTAGCTCATAAATGGTTTTTTCAAATTCGTGAAAAAGTGAATTTTTAGTACTGGATTGATCAGGATACCAACGGTCAAGAAGGTCTGGTGGTATCAGTTGTACATCCGCATTTGCAAGATCATGAACCATTGCAACTATTCGATCCACGCAGTACTTTACGACTGGCTCAACTTGGTTTTGTTTACCATATGCAAGGACATTTAGTTTTAGATGGTGCTGAAGTATGGCATTAAACATAATCGCACAATCTAACAAATAGGGTTTTTTGTCCTCACCAAAAAGTTCGATAAAACGTTGATAGTACCAACGGAGTATTCGAAAGTGTCCCTTACGGATGAATTCCTTTAAATCCGGGTCGTTGGAGTATAGGACTTCATCAAATAAGGTGATGAGATTATTAGCTCTATTAAATTGTAGTTGTAGGACCATTTGTTTTATAAAAATATCAATATTGCTCGGATCCTTTCCAAGTAGTAATTGGTCACGTTCTCTTTCCATTTCTAAATAAACAGATTTAAAAATAGCGATTAACAAATCGTTTTTGGAAGGAAAATAGTTATAAAAGGTTCCCTTGGCTATTCCACTATAGTCTAAGATATCCTGAATAGAAGTAGACTGGAATCCTTTTTCTATAAATAATTGATGGGCCATCTTAATGACATGCTGTTTACGGTCCTTCATTTCATCACCTTTTCCACTAGACTGACGGTACAAAACTTATATTACATAGCCAAACCTGTTCTTCATAGTCCTGTTGTAATAGGAAAATTTTTAGATTGCACAAATTAGACTACTGGTATATGATATTGTTTATGTTCTTTATGGAACTATAGTACAAATAAATAGACTAAGTGTCTAGGGGGGGACAATATGGAAGCAACTAATACTACACCGAATCGTCCGCCTTACGGAATCATTGCCGTTTTGATGATTGGGGCTTTTATTGCTTTTTTAAATAATACATTATTAAATGTTGCGTTACCGTCTATCATGACAGATTTAGATGTAGAAACAGCAACAGTTCAATGGCTGACTACAGGTTATATGCTAGTCAACGGGGTTTTAATTCCTGCTACGGCCTTTTTAATTGAAAAATATAGTGTTCGTCGATTGTTTCTAGTAGCGATGACGTTGTTTACAACGGGAACAATCATAGCAGGGATGGCTGATGTGTTTCCAGTTCTTTTAAGCGCACGAATGGTTCAAGCATCAGGTTCTGCGATTATGATGCCGTTACTTATGAATGTAATGCTTGTTAGCTTCCCAGTTGAAAAAAGAGGAGCAGCAATGGGAGTATTCGGTCTTATTCTGATGTTTGCTCCTGCAATTGGTCCTACTTTATCCGGTTGGATTATTGAACATTACGACTGGAGAATGCTGTTTCATTTTATTACACCAATTGCTGCTACCATATTACTTCTAGGGTTCTTCTTGTTAAAAGACAAAAAAGAAAAAGTAGTGATGCAGTTAGATTTACTATCTCTTGTTTTGTCCACTTTAGGGTTCGGTGGTTTGCTTTATGGATTTAGTTCTGCGAGTAATTTAGGGTGGGACAGTCCTTTCGTTTATGGAACCATTATTATCGGTGCAATATCACTGACAGTATTCATTATTCGTCAATCTAAATTGGAGCGCCCAATGCTTAATTTTGGGGTTTTTAAGTATCCGATGTTTTCTCTATCTTCAACGATTACGATTGTTGTGAATACTGCCATGTTCTCTGGTTTTCTTTTATTACCTATATACGTTCAAACAATTCGCGGAATTTCTCCATTTGAATCGGGCTTAATGCTATTGCCAGGTGCCTTACTAAATGCAGCAATGTCACCTATTACTGGCCGCTTGTTCGATAAGATAGGTGGAAAAATACTAGCAGTCACAGGATTAGCGATAACCACCCTTGTGACGTATTTGTTCAGTCAATTAACGATGGAGACTGGATACTACTATATCATGTTCCTACATGCTGTGCGTATGTTCGGTATGTCGATGGTATTTATGCCAGTCTCAACGAATGGGCTAAACCAATTACCTAGACGTTTTTATCCGCATGGTACAGCTATGAATAATACACTGAATCAAGTTTCAGCCGCTATTGGTACTGCGCTCTTAATTACACTTATGTCAATACGTCAAGAGCAATACACAGCGGAGGCATTAGGACAACTAACAGGGCAACCATCGGCTGATGTCCAATACCAAATTATGCTGGAAGCCATGTTAGGTGGTATTAACGATACGTTCTTCATTTCAACCTTTATTACAGCTATAGCATTGATCCTGGCCTTCTTTATGAAGCGTGCCAAACAAGCAGAAGATCCATTGGAAGAAAAACAGGAGCAGGTTGAAAAAAAGGTGAAACCTGAGTTGGTTAAAAGCTAAACATGTGACTAAAATGGAGTAGATTCTTTCAGGGGTCTACTCCTTTATATTTGTACGGTATAATGAGGGCATATACGATTGCAAGGAGCAAATCAATGATTGAACACGAGTTTGACGATTTATTACATATAAATACGAGAGCTGACCAAAAGGGAATGGTGACCTCATTTCATTACTATCCTTATGAACCAACTCCATACGAAGCATTACAGTGGTTGTTTACTCAATATACACTTAGTCCGAATGACCATGTTGTTGACTATGGAAGTGGCAAAGGACGATTAGCTTTTTTTATTCATCATTTATTTCAAGCTGCTGTTGTAGGAGTTGAAATGAATGAGCACTTTCATAAAGATGCTTTAGTTAATAGAGAATATTATTTAAAGAAGTTAAAAGGAAAAGACGCAGATATTCATTTTTATTGTTGTTTAGCAGAGGATTATAAGGTGAAGCCTGTAGACAATCGTTTTTATTTTTTTAACCCTTTTTCCATTCAAATCTTTATGAAAATCGCAAATAATATTTTGGGATCCATTGAGAAACATCCTCGTGAGGTTGAGCTAATCCTATACTACGGATCCGAAGACTATACTTATTATTTGGAGAACCAAACCCCTTTCCTACTAAAAGAAGAAATCACAATACCTAATCTCTATGATAAAAACCCAAATGAAAGATTCCTTATTTACAAATGGGACTACTAACCTTCGGGGCGTGAATGGCACGCTCCGAGTTTTTTTCACAAGGTGGAAAGTATTAGATTGAATAATTGGGGGAAAATAGGGGAAAAGTTATATGCTTAAAGGAATGGACCTAACATATTGTTAAACAGCTAGTCTTTACAATGATGGATTGGAGTGAAAGTATGATGAAGTTTTTACAGAATATTGGTCGGTCGCTCATGCTTCCCGTTGCAGTGTTACCTGTTGCCGCTATTTTGATGGGGATTGGTTACTGGATTGACCCTTCAGGGTGGGGAGAGGGTAGTCCACTTGCTGCCTTTCTAATAAAGGCAGGGGAGTCGGTTATAAATAACTTACCCGTTTTATTCGCAGTTGGGGTAGCACTAGGAATGTCAAGAGATAAAGACGGTGCCGCTGCTTTAAGTGGTCTTGTTGGTTTTCTAGTTGTCACCACATTATTATCCACTGATACCGTTGCCATGCTACTTGGTATTGAGGCTGATAGCGTAAATGCCGCGTTTGAGAAAATAGACAACCCGTTTATTGGGATTCTATCGGGTGGAGTAGCAGCCGCTATGTACAATCGATTTAGCAAGGTAGAACTACCTGCGGCTCTTGCCTTTTTTAGTGGTCGAAGATTGGCTCCGATTATGACGGCGGTTGCCATGCTGGTAGTATCCTTAATTTTATTATTTGTATGGCCATACGTTTATTCCGCACTCGTGTCATTTGGTGAAGCCATCAGTAAAATGGGTGCAATCGGTGCTGGGTTATATGGATTCTTTAACCGTTTGTTGATTCCTACTGGCTTGCATCATGCGCTTAATGCCGTGTTTTGGTTTGATGTGGCGGGCATTAACGATATCGGTAACTTCTGGGCAGGTACTGGAGAAAAAGGTGTTACTGGTATGTACCAAGCCGGTTTCTTCCCAGTGATGATGTTTGGTTTACCTGCAGCAGGGTTAGCTATGTATCATACGGCTAAATCTGCAAAAAAGAAGCAAGTAGCCTCCCTTATGTTGGCCGCTGGTTTTGCAGCTTTCTTTACGGGGGTTACGGAACCACTTGAATTTGCCTTTATGTTTGTAGCACCTGCTCTTTATTTCGTTCATGCCGTTTTAACAGGCATTTCAATGATGATTGCGGCTATGTTTAATTGGACGGCAGGCTTTGGATTTAGTGCGGGGTTCGTTGACTTCTTCTTAAGTTCACGCCTACCCTTGGCCAATCAACCTTATATGCTGCTTGTTCAAGGGCTTGTCTTTGCTGTCATCTATTATTTCTTATTCCGATTCCTCATCACGAAATTTAATCTGACCACTCCAGGTAGGGAGGATACGGATGAATTGGTGGAAACAGAAATCGAAGACGGAAAACCTACTCACACTGGTGGCCAAAACAAGCATGCTGTTATGGCTGAAACTATTTATGAAGGATTAGGTGGAGACGAAAATGTTACGTCCATCTACAACTGTACAACTAGACTTAGGGTAGAAGTGAGGGACATGGATGCAGTCAATCAAAACAAAATTAAAAGTGCCGGTGTACCGGGGATCAACGTCGTTGGCCCTCACAGTATCCAAGTGATCGTAGGTACTCAGGTTCAGTTTGTAGCGGACGAAATTGATAAAATAAGGAAATAAGCGAAGAAGCCACAATATTCGGGGTGTGCCTGTAACGCCCCGAATTTCTTTGTTTAAAAAAGATGAAAGAAAGAAGGATTTTAGCAGAAATCCTCGAATATTGTTGATTTAAGAATAGAAGTTGGTAGAGGAAGTGTGGAGACGCCTAATGGTCAATTATCTCAAGGATTTTTTATTAACAATTTTCTTCATTTTCTCACCGTTGGTTTTTTACCCATATATTTATAAATATAAAAATAATCTCATTTTATATCGATTCTTAATACTCCTTCTTTTTTCAGTGATCATCGTGACGATCATGTCCCTTCCTATCAATATAGAAGGCGTCGTCTATGATTTTCGCTCCATTCCAGTTATCGTTGGCTCTCTTTATGGTGGCCCGATTGTCTCTTCTATTTTATTTTCAGTGATAGTGGTTTACAGATGGGTTCTTGGGAATCCGAATACGATCCTTTACATTGTTTCGTTACTTCCTACTATTGTGATTGTTTTCTTTTGTCTAAGAAAGTTCATTCAGCTAAATATGTATTCAAGAATATTGCTTGCTGTGGTCTTATGTACCATCATGAAAATGTTAACGATTACGATTTATTTAACAATCTTGCATAACCTTGATATGGTCTTCAATAACTTGGTTGAAACACTTCAGACATACTTCGTCCAAGCACTGATTGTTGGAATATGTGTATATTTGGTCGAGTTTTTAAACAAATATTTTTACATCCAAGATGAAGTTTATAAAAGTGAACGAATCAAATTAGTAAGTGAAATGGCTGCATCGGTTGCACATGAAATTCGAAACCCACTTACTTCTGTAAGGGGATTCATTCAGCTATTAGCTGCAGAGAATGTGGATTCTACAAAGAAAGAATATTACCAAAAGATTTGTTTAGAAGAACTTGAGCGAGCCGACCATATTATTTCGGATTACCTTTCGCTTGCCAAATCAGAACCGGAAATAATTGAAAAGATAAATGTTAAGGATGAAATTGAATACCTTTCCCACGTACTGTTGACTTATGCAACTTACAATAATATAGAGATACAAACAGTGATTTCTGAAGACCAAGATTTCCTTACTATGGGAGACAAATTTAGACTCAGACAGGCCTTTATTAACATCGGGAAGAATGCGATTGAAGCCATGGAAAATGGGGGAATGCTAGAAATCAAGGTAAGTAGGAAATCTCAAAGTGTAGAAATTGTGATTAGTGATACAGGGATTGGTATGACTCCTGAGCAAATAAGTCGACTTGGAACACCGTACTATTCTACAAAGGAAAAAGGGACAGGCTTAGGAACAATGGTATCCTTTTCTATTATTAAGAAGTTGGGTGGTAAAATAGATATAAATAGTGAAGTTAACAAGGGAACAACCTATACCTTTACTTTTCCGGCGGTCGTATCATAAAAGGGAAAACATTTGTGTACTTCTATTAAAAGAAATAAAATGTAGGAGAGATTACATAATAGGAACTTCAAATTAAAAATTGGGGTGTCATCAGTGAAAACAGTACTAGTCATTGGTGGGGGAATCACTGGTTTGTCTACCATGTTTAAGCTGCATAAATGGAAAAAAGAAACTCAAACAGACGTAAAACTAATACTTGCAGAAGCATCATCAAATTTAGGTGGGAAAATTCGGACTGTAAAAGAACAGGGATTTATCATGGAAGCGGGAGCTGACTCTATTGTCTCTAGGAAAGCTCAATCCATGACTTTTATAGAAGAACTAGGTTTGGATTCGGAGCTAGTCTATAACGCAACCGGTCGTTCATTTATCTATACAAACGGTCAGTTAAAACCAATACCATCTGATGCTGTCTTTGGAATCCCAATGAGCGTGGAATCTTTAGCTAAAACGACGCTAGTTTCAGCAGAAGGAAAAGTCGAAGCACTAAAGGATTTATATACACCAAATGAAACGTTCAGTAAAGAAGACTCAGTTGGAGAATTTCTAGAATACTTTTTTGGTCAAGAGTTCGTCGGAAAACAGATTGCACCTGTTCTATCTGGGGTCTACTCCGGAAAGCTAAGTGATCTTACCATTGCCTCAACCCTCCCGTACTTAATTGATTACAAAGATAAATATGGAAGTATCATTAAAGGATTTGAAGCGAATAAGGAAAAATTTCAAAGTGGTAGCGGTAAGAAGTTTTTCTCCTTTAAAAATGGTTTAAGTACCCTCATTGATGCTTATGAAAAGCAAATGGAAGGGGCAGAGATCTATAAAGATTTCCAAGCGGACAGGCTAGAAAAAGTCGGAGATGGTTACCGTGTAGCTTTTTCAAACGGAGAATCTATAGAGGCAGACCATGTGATCCTTAGTGTTCCTCATACAGTAACGGAAAAATTGTTGGATGAAGCAGACCTTTCAAGTGAATTTGCTCAGTTCAAAAGCAGCTCGTTAATTAGTGTGTACGTTGCGTTTGATGTACCAGACAGTATTCTCCCAGAAGAAGGAACGGGCTTTATAACGGCTAACACAGATGAACTGTCCTGTAACGCTTGTACATGGACGAGTAGGAAGTGGGAGCACACCTCTGAAAGTGGGAACCTGTTAGTACGTCTATTTTATAAAAGCAGCCACCCATCTTATGAGCGCTTGAAAGAAATGGGTGAGGAGAAACTCCTTGAAGTCGCTCTGCAGGATGTGAAGAAAAGCTTGGGAATTGAAGCAACACCCACAACAAGTGAAGTCACAAAATGGATAGATAACATGCCAAACTATCAAATTACACATCCTAAGACGGTAGCCTCAATTGAAGAAAAGCTTGCAAAATCCTATCCAGGCGTTTGGATTGCAGGTTGTTCATACTATGGAGTTGGGATTCCGGATTGTATTGAAAATGGTGAAACAACTGCTAAAAAGGTGATTAGTCAATTATAAAAAAACAGGACAGCCGTGTTGAAATGGCTGTCCGTTTTTTTATATGTAAAGCTGGATCTTATCTGAAATTATTCCCTCCACCCCAAATTTCTCTACCACCCGTATGACCAGTATTCAGGTGAGTATCTTCATTAACTAACTGAAGAACTCCTGGTTGTTCATGATGATGCCAAACGTATCCTTCCGGAGTACGGCCGGATTCAAGATTATGTAAATCTATTGAAGAGAGTTCTAGTTCTCTGGCAAGACTAGGGTTTTCATGAATGGACTGGAACAGTGCGTCATTCGCAATGGCAAAGTGAGTAGCGTCATTTTTTAGATACATTTCTTCAGCTAAAACGGCGCTGAAGTGCGAGTCAAAAACAGGGAATGTTCCAGTAACGGTTTCTCCATTTTGGAGTTCAATAGTTCTCTCCATAAAAGGAATCCCTGTTTCAGGGTGTTCTAATCCATTTAAATGACCATTTCTGGTGTCTGCCAGTGTAGTGTTAGGACCATCAATGATATCAATAACTCCCACAGCAAAGGTTGTAACAGCGGCTACTTTTCCAAGATTTTTAACACCTTCAAGGATTTGTTCTTGATCGGACCTTCGAATCCCATCTAAAGTAATTCCTGCACTTTTAACAGTATATTTGATTCCCTGACCGAATCCCTTTAGTGTTCTACCTGTTGAGTCTTTCATGTCAGTCCAGCCACGTTGTTTATGATGCTCGTCTTTTCTAAGCAGTCCATATGTTCCTTGAACCGTTCCATCTGCGAACTGTCCAACACTATCAATGGCTGCTTTAGAACCTTCAACAATCCCAGTCCCGACCTCACCTATGTATTGGCCCCACTGTTCATTCTTTTTCGAAACTACCTTACTTAGCATCTTGACACCACCAGTCGCAATTCCACCACCAACGGTATTAACCACTTTTCCTATTCCTCTAAAAACACCCATTAACTGTCCACCTTGTCCAACTTTGGTATAACTATTGTATCATTTGATTGGAAAAAAGTAGAAGTGTTAAAATTTAAACAAACGTTTGATTAAACTTATCATATAACCTTCATCATCTATTAAAATGATATTTATATGGTTGTAGGGGGACAGGGGAAATGAATAGATACTTAAAAACTCTCGGAGTTAAAGATGTGGGAGAAAAGTCACTTCAACAAATAGTAGACTTAACGAAAGCTCATTTACATACCTTTCCGTTTGAGCTGATTAGTAAATATACACTTGTAGAAACAGATCTTAATGGTAGAATTCCCTCTGTTGCAGACTTTATAGAGCGTTTCGAACTTCATGGCTGGGGTGGGAACTGTCATATATTAAATGGCCGTTTTGTTCAGCTTTTGGACTGGTTAGGTTACGATGTCCAGTTGGTTCCGGTTGAAAAAGGACATGTTGCGATATGGTTGAAATGGGAAGGGAAAGAGTATTTAGTGGACGTCGGTTATGCTGGACCTTTTTTCGAACCGATTCCAATTATGCAAGGTAAATGGACCGTTGAAACACCCTATGAAACTTCCTATTTTGACCGCCAAGATGACGGTGCTATTCTTTGGGAGCGAGTCCGTGATGGAAAACAGATTGTAACGAAGACCATTTATTTACGACCTTTAACTGAAGAAGAGTTTTATTGGTGGGTAAATAGATCTTATAGTGATATTCCGGAGAATAGTCTGTTTAGAAAGGTTGAAATCACTTGGTATCCTAACGAGGAGCGACATCAGCTAATGAATACGGTTTACACGATTGATAAACCGACTGGTGAACGGGTTATAAAGACCTATGAGGATGAAGAAGAGTGGGTTCAACTTATTGAATCTACATTTGGGATTTCACGCAAATCAACGGAGAAAGCTCTTGAATTTTTAAGAGAGCGTGGAGTGGAGTTGTTCCCAGTTTTATATTAAACAAACGTTTGTTTAAAACGTGAGAGTGCACTGCTGGAGAGCAGTGCCTTTTTATGTGTGATTGGATTTGATAGTGCTAGGATGTGACTGATTGAAAAGAAAGGGGCAACAGTAATGAATAGTAGCGAGACCGGCAAGTAATTGGCCCCAACAGGAAAGCAAGTAACGGGCACGACCAGCAAGTAACAGCACACAACCGGCAAGAAAAAAGCACACCCACAAAGTGAGTGTGCGTCCTTTGTGCGCCCAGCATGGGTGCAATCTATAGGGTGCAAGTCCCGAACTGTGAAGGCAGAAGTAGCAGTAGCTTAACGCAAGGGTGTCCGTGGTGACGCGGAA
>NZ_BAAADJ010000055.1 GCF_039522365.1 Bacillus carboniphilus
CGCAAAATAACAAATAAATATACAAATACAAAAAGATTGTGGTCATTAAAAACGTTGACCACAATCTTTTTTCTTAACTTCAGCTAGATTTGTCCCAGCCTCTTTTTTTTATCTTATAGCGTGATGTTCCTTAATAACACGAATTGATTTTAATTCAAAGTCCTCAGGACCTTGGACAGGTAAGCCTACTTCTATATTTTTCTTTATATAAGAGAGGTTCTCTTCCGTGATTATTTCTCCCGGGATGAAGATTGGAATACCGGGTGGATAGACCATAACGAATTCTGCAATAATTCTACCTGCTGATTCTTCTAACGGGATTACTTCGGTTTCAGAATAAAATGCATCTCTTGGAGATAGTGCTAACACTGGAATATCAGGAAGTAGTACTTCAACTCTTGTATCACTTTCAATACTTTTACTTGTGTTAGCCAATGATCGAAGAGATTCCACCAGTTGGTTGGTTTCATATTCAGTGTCACCAGGTGTAATGATACAGAGGATGTTATAAAGGTCTGAGAGTTCTACCTCAATGTGAGCTACCTCTCGTAGCCACTTTTCTGCATCATATCCAGTAATACCTAATTCACGCACATTGATAATCAATTTAGTTGGATCATAATCAAAGGTTGCCTTCGAACCAAGAATTTCTTCCCCGACACAATATAGACCTTCGATTTCGTTAATTTCCCTTCTCGTTGCTTCTGCTAGCTCAATTGCTCGATCTAAGAGCTCTTTCCCCTCTGTTACCAATCTTTTTCTAGCTACATCGAGCGAAGCAAGAAGTAAGTAGGAAGTAGAGGTAGTTGTGAGCATGCTTAAGATAGATTGAACCCTTTTAGATGACACAAGTCCTTCTCTTACATTTAAAATAGAGCTTTGGGTCATAGAACCACCCAATTTGTGAACACTTGTAGCTGCCATGTCAGCTCCCGCTTGCATAGCGGAGAGTGGGAGTTTGTCATGGAAATGAATATGAACTCCGTGTGCTTCATCTACAAGAACTGGTACATTATAGGAGTGGGCAATATCCACAATTTTCTTGAGATCAGCTGCAATACCAAAATAAGTAGGATTGATAACAAATACCCCTTTGGCATCTGGATGCTGTTCAAGTGCTTTTTCAACTGAGTCCGTTGTGATTCCGTGTGAGATTCCTAATTTAGGATCAATTTCTGGATGAATAAAAATAGGAGTTGCACCTGAAAAAACAATAGCAGACATTACTGATTTATGAACGTTTCTCGGTACAATGATTTTTTCACCAGGTCCACAAACGGTCATTACCATCGTCATGATTGCTCCCGAAGTACCTTGAACGGAGAAAAATGTATGGTCAGCACCAAAAGCATCAGCCGCTAAATCTTGAGCTTGTTTTATAATCCCTCTCGGTTGATGTAAATCATCTAAAGGACTGATATTGATTAAGTCTATTGAAAGTGCATTTTCACCAATAAAATCACGAAAAGTAGGATCCATCCCTGTCCCTTTTTTATGACCTGGAATGTGAAATTGAATTGGATTCTTCTTGGCATGTTCTACTAATCCTGTAAACAATGGAGTTTCATTTTGAGACAATTCTTGCCACACCTCTTTATAAAAATATGCCTATGTAGTTTTGGCTAAGTGATTAGGTGTTTACTATGGCCAATTTGTAGCCATACTCGCTTTCTCTACATAAAACAAATGAATTATAGCACTATGCCCCCTCTTTGCATAGGGGCAAACGCTTATTTTCTATTCGAGTTTTTAGTTTATACAATCCATTTGATAATACTCATTTTTATATAGTTTACATCTGACTACGTTCCCGGGGATAAAACCTAATGATAATCAGTGGTAAGTAGTAGCCAAGCTAAAGATTTAAGAATTACAATAGTGGAGATGCTAATTTAGGCAAGGAGGTAAATGAAATGGAATATAACTATCCAATTGACCATGATTGGTCTACTCAAGAAATTGTCGATGTCATACATTTTTATGAAGGTATTGAAAAGGCCTATGAAAAAGGGATTAAGCGTGAAGAACTAATGAATTTATATAGAAGGTTTAAAGAAATCGTACCAGGCAAAGCAGATGAGAAAAATTGGTTTCGTGCTTTTTTAGATGAAAGTGGCATGGACCCATATCCTGTGATTAGGGATATGAAACAGCGGAATGAAGGTAGTGTGTTAAAAGGTTATTAAAAAAAATGGTACGCTACATTCAGCGTACCATTTTCTTATGCATTTACGGCCATCTTATATAATGGAATTAACGTCTCAAATGTTTCCTTTGTAAATTCTATAAACCTTTTACCATCCTTCAAGAGAGGGTCATTTGCAGGAATATGGCGCCCTACTAGGAACTCAGCTTTTTTAACATCTCTAAAGCGTTCCAAACTCGCCTTTAACCCTTTGTCTCCGAGCTCCCCAAGTGAGTCAGCTTCCTTCTTCATGTGATCCATGGATAAGACGTAATCTTCAGGAATGAGCACCTTCACTTCTTTTTTGTTTTTTAGAAAGGCTTTAGCAATTTCGTTTTTATTTGGTAGCTCATAAATGAGGGCTAGCCAAATAAAAACATGGTCATCAAATAGTCCGACCTGGAAGTGGGGGTGCTTCTTATAGCCTCGTTTATTATGGGCAATGGCAAGCCAAGTATCCTTAGGGGGATTAACCGATCTTCTAGCGTGCTTTGCAATATGTAAAAACATTTCACTCCCAATTATGGAAGAGAGGTCTTCAGTAAGTGTTTCTCCAATTTCTTTAAACTTTGGTTGAATGCGTGATTGGATGGCTTCCATGCGACCTTCCAGCCCATCAATCGAAAATGTATCAAAATCGGATTGAGAAAATCCAGTAAATGCCATTAAGCATCATACTCCTTTATAAAAAATAATATGGACGAACTATAAAAATTACGGGTTTATTTTATCATACCCCCGGGAAAAAGGATTCTAAAAAGCTTATAAATAGTAATATATGGGTACTAGCACAATTTAGTTGCAGGAGAAATTACTTCATCATAGAATAGTATTACATAAATGATTTCTGAAAATTTAGATTTTGGTTTCGGGCGACTTTCTAAGAGAGGAGTGGCGATTGTGAAGCAACTCATGCACACCATTAAAAAGAAAGACCAAGAGCAACAAAGATTAGCGGTTTTACGTCTAGAGCTAAATTATGAGTTAGCCGTATTATACGAAGCCATGCAAAACGATGATAATGATCAAGCTCGAAAATGTAAAGAGCAACTAAAACGTATTAGAAACGAACTAATTCAATTAAATGGGTTATAAAGGTAGGATAAATGAATAGAATCAATGGATTTAAAACTGATGGATAAACGGATCTGTTCCTGAATAGGAAGTAGATCCGTTTTTTCGTTGGCTAACCTTTAAACTTGAATAGAGTCTGGATTATTTAGTAAGCTAAAGGTGAGAAGGTTTCTGGAGGCACAGACATGATAAATTGGGCAAAAATAGACAGGTTAGCTAAAGACTGGGTACTCGAAGCGGGTAAAAGAATTAAAGATACAATTGATGAGGAACTGTTAATCGAAACCAAGTCCGATGCCAATGACTTAGTAACGAATGTAGATAAGGAAACAGAACAATTTTTTATACATAAAATTAACGAACTAGACCCAACTCATAAGATTCTTGGGGAAGAAGGATTTGGAGACAAGGTAGATTCCATGGACGGTGTTGTCTGGATTTTGGATCCAATCGATGGAACTATGAATTTTGTTCATCAAAAGAGAAATTTTGCAATATCACTAGCTGTGTATGAAAATGGTGTTGGTAAAATAGGGATCATTTATGATGTGATGGCAGATGACATGTACCATGTACGACCAGGTGAAGGTGCTTATTTAAATGATACAAAGCTCCGTCCATTGCAAAATGTTCCTTTATCTAAAGCTGTGATTGCTTTGAATGCCACTTGGATTGTACCGAATAAAAGGATAGACTATACAAAGCTTTCTCCATTGGTAAAAGAAGTAAGAGGGATTCGTTCTTATGGGTCAGCAGCCATTGAGTTGGCTTTTGTGGCATCAGGAAGGTTAGATGGATATATTACGATGAGGTTGTCTCCATGGGATTATGCAGCGGGGAAATTGCTTGTTGAAGAAGTAGGCGGTATAACTTCTAATTTGAAGGGGGAACCACTGTCTTTACTTAATAAGTCTTCCTTATTTGTAGGAAGTCCAAAAATTCATGAGGAAATTTTGGAAAAGTATTTAGACAGTTATGAAGGAATTTAATGAAATGAAAAAGACTGTTTAGGTTATTTTAAGCCTATAACAGTCTTTTTTTTTTTGCTATATGATATTTAACCCTGCCAAGAGGAGAAACGTTAATAGAGGGAACGTTTTACAAAAATCATGTTACAACAATAATGTAAATAAAAGAATCGTTATCCCAATACCTGACCTAGAAGTATTACGATAACGATTCTCTAACCAAACTAATTCAATTTCCGGCTTTCTCACGCAGTTTCCTTTTCGTACGAAAACCAAAGCCCATAACAACAATTGTTCCAATAATACAGGCGATAATACCGAGGGCACTACCTTCGCTTACAAATATTCCAATGCCACTAATACAAAGAACAGCTAAGATGGCATACACAACAAATATTTTATTTTCAGAAGCCATTATTTAATCTCCTTTCTAACAGAAACAGTGCTTAATTATTTTTATTGTACAGTTTCAAAGCTTGACCGGGTAAGCGAGGACCGTTCGCTCTTATTTGTCTAGCTGCAGGGCCTAGCCCCTCGAGGTCACAAGCCAAGCCTCCCAGAAAGGTAAAGAACACCTTTCCGTGAGCCTCGTCTTGTGCTTGTCGGGGCTGGTCGAGGCCCTTCCACTTTTGTTAATTGTATCGAAGGTTCGTGATTATTTCTAGTAACCTGTGTTATAATGTTCTAGTTGTAATTTGGATTTACGCAATTTAGGTTAAAAAAACCCCTAAACAGGGATTAAAATATAGAAAGCAGGTTGACATCATGTCAGTACGTAATATTGCAATTATTGCACACGTAGACCACGGAAAAACAACAATCGTAGATCAAATGTTAAAACAATCAGGTACATTTCGTGAAAACGAGCATGTAGATGAGAGAGCTATGGACTCAAACGACATCGAAAGAGAACGTGGGATAACCATTTTAGCTAAGAACACAGCTATTCACTATAATGATGTAAAAATTAACATCTTAGATACACCAGGACATGCTGACTTCGGTGGAGAAGTTGAGCGTATTATGAAAATGGTTGACGGTGTTCTACTAGTTGTAGATGCATATGAAGGATGTATGCCTCAAACACGGTTTGTGTTAAGAAAAGCATTAGAACAAAAGCTTCAGCCAATTGTTGTCATTAACAAAATTGATAAGCCAAGTGCGAGACCTGAAGAAGTAGTAGATGAAGTGTTAGACTTGTTTATTGAGCTTGGAGCAAATGAAGACCAGCTTGAATTCCCAGTTGTTTATTCTTCGGGACTTAATGGAACATCAAGTTTAGATCCAGATCCAGCGAAACAAGAAGATAATATGCATGCACTGATGGATCAAATTATTGAGTCTATCCCAGAACCGCCTCAAAACCAAGAGGAACCACTTCAAATGCAAGTAGCCTTATTAGACTACAATGAATACGTTGGACGAATCGGGATTGGACGCATTTATCGAGGTTCTGTCAAAGCGGGTCAAAGTGTTACACTTATGAAGCGTGATGGGAAAATGGAGAATCATCGAATTGTAAAATTGTTCTCCTTCCTTGGCTTAAAACGTCATGAAGTTCAAGAAGCGTTCGCAGGTGATATTGTTGCGATTTCTGGAATGGAAGAAATCAATGTTGGGGAAACCGTTTGTGATCGCGAACACCCTGAAGCTCTTCCGGTTATGAAAATAGATGAGCCAACTCTAAAAATGACTTTCCTTGTGAATAATAGTCCATTCGCTGGATTAGAAGGAAAATGGGTAACTGCTAGAAAAATTGAAGAGCGTTTAAATGTTCAACTTAAGACGGATGTTAGTTTAAAGGTTGAACCAACAGACTCTCCTGATGCTTGGACTGTTTCGGGTCGTGGGGAACTTCACCTTTCCATCCTTATTGAAAACATGAGACGTGAAGGATATGAACTTCAGGTATCAAAACCAGAGGTTATTATTAAAGAAGTTGACGGAGTTCTTAGTGAGCCTGTAGAAAGAGTACAAATTGATATCCCTGAAGAATATATGGGGAATGTAATGGAATCTATTGGGGAAAGAAAAGGCGAAATGCTAGATATGACTCATACGAGCACGGGCCAAGTTCGTATTATTTTCTTAGTTCCATCCAGAGGATTGATTGGTTATCGTACAGAGTTCCTATCTATGACTAGAGGATATGGAATTTTACACTCTAACTTTGATTCGTACAAGCCAGTATACACTGGACCAGTAGGGGAAAGACGTCAAGGTGCGCTTGTTTCAATGGAAAAAGGAAAAGCGACTCAATACTCGCTAGTTGCTCTAGAGGACCGTGGTGTTATGTTTATTGAGCCGGGAACAGAAGTATATGAAGGTATGATTATCGGTGTAAATAATAAAGAAGGCGATTTGAACGTAAACGTAACAAAAGCAAAACAAGCAACGAATGTTCGTTCTGCTACGAAAGATCAAACCGTTACAATGAAAAAACCAAAAATCCTTTCTCTAGAAGAAGCGCTTGAATTCTTGAATGATGATGAGTATTGTGAAGTGACTCCTGAATCTATTCGTCTTCGTAAAAAGTTATTAAACAAATCTGAACGTGAAAAAATTGCACGTAAGAAGAAGTACGAGGTAACAAAAGGCTAAAGGGTGGTGTAAGCTATGGTGGATGTATCAGAAAGACTTACTTTCTTTGCCGCATTATTTAATGTAGATGAAAACCCTGAGGCGGGTATGTGGTATTTATATGGGACCATTATTTTATTGTGTATTGTCGTATATAAATTAGGATTTGCGAAGAAGCTCCCGCCTCTTAAGTCCTTTATTATTTACTTGTTTTTAATACTTGGCTGTACGATTTTAACATTCTTAGGTGTTTTTTTACCGGTTGCAGAAGGATTAGTTGTGGCTGCTGTCATATTAATAATATATAAAATCCGTCTAAAACAACAAAAGAAACACGAAGAAGTTGATGGAGTAAGCTAAGGGGTGTAGGTCTTTGAGATCCATACAGGACGCTTTCTTTAATTGGTTATCAATCCGAGAAGTAGCAATAGCGAGGCCAGATGATGTTGCTGCGAAGGATACAGAACAATTATTCTTAAGTATTCTGCAAGACCAATATGGTGTTGGTGATGTGCAGGTCGAGAAAGAAGATGAGTTTGTCTTTGTTTCGTATGAACAAAGTGGGGAGAAGAAGCAAATGAAGCTTCCTAAGGATTATGTTGAATCAATGATTGATCAAATGAATCGAGACCCTGAGAAATACAAATAACCCGCTGAATTTCAGCGGGTTTTTGTTTGTTTGTTATATAGGATAAAACATTTGTCCTATATCCAATCATCATCTTCTTTTGGTGGTTCATATAACTTGAAATTCCCAGATTTCTGACGCTCTTCTGTTTTATCTGCAATTCTCTGGTCGCAATCTTCGCATAGATATGTATGTATGGGTCTATTCCTAAACTTTTTCGCTAAAGGAGAATGGTCTGGTATTGTATCAATCTTTTCACATATAAAACAACGAACTCTCAAAGACAGTCACCTCAATTTTGTCCTAACGCAAACAGTATATCACGCCCAGTGCTCTTCTGAAAGAGTTTATGCTAATTTCTCCATTCTGACGGGTGACTCAATCGCTTCATCACTGCTCACCGTTTCTTAAAACTGAACATATGATAATAATAAAAAAAAGGAGGCGATTAGCCCCCGTTGTTATTTTTGATTATTTGATTGATCTTGTTGTTCTTTATCTAATTGATTACGTTCTTTTTGATTAACATTACCTTTTTGTTTTTCAGTTGCTTGTTTTGGTGTTGTTTCGTTTAGATGTTCTGGAATATCGGGCATAATTCGACCTACGATATCAGATAATTCATTCATAATCCCCTGAACTGGTTCACCACGCTCAATATCACTTCCAATTTCGTTCAAGCGCTGCATAATATCTGGATCCGCTACGACAATCGCTTCAGCACCATATGGATCTTGCTTTAAGGCCTCAATAACTGAGTATTTCACTGTACCTACTTGTGACCGCTCCATATTTTCATCTACATCTATACCTACAATTGCATAGTTTCCAAGCACTACAGCTGTAGCATCTTTTACATTAGGTACCCTAGTCGTTAGCTCTACTAGATGCTCAGATATTTGTTGACCTGATTTACGATCTACAGTATCAAAGGTACTGTTTCGAACTCTAATTAAGGATTCATCATTATTTCTCGCAGTCTGGTTATTCGCGTTGTTTGCGTCTTGATTCCCGTTACAACTAACTAGAAACACCACACAAAAAACAAGAAAACCTAATTTCTTTAACATATACATTCACCCTTTAGCTCTGTATTGTCTTACTTTTACTCTTTGATGAAGCGGTGTTAATCAGTGTCTACTCCTAGTGCCTATTCCTTGTGAGAAAACAAGTGCATCGTCGGTCGGACATAAGCCTAATGGAAGTTGGTAGTGATCAATCAGGCACTCTCATTTTCAATTAGTTTGCAAATGTTCTTCTATCTTTATTCACTTGGACATATATTTTAGCAAGGCTACAGCTTTAAAAATGCTTCACACAACGTAGTGTGGAGTAATGAAGATCTATCCATCTCTATTAGAGCTCCACATGAAATGGGAGTTCAAGGCACTTCCGCTTTTCTACTAATACTGACAACTGAATAGAAAATTCTCTAAGCAGGGGGCGGCAGTTTGAATAAAATTTATGTATTAGATACCAATGTCTTATTACAAGATCCGTTTTCAATTTTTTCTTTCGAAGATAATGAGGTAGTAATACCAGCAGTCGTTTTGGAGGAAGTAGATTCTAAAAAGAGGTACATGGATGAAATTGGACGAAATGCAAGACAAGTATCTAAACTTATAGATCGCTTAAGAGAAAATGGAAAGTTACACGAGAAGATTCCCTTAGAAAATGGGGGGTCACTCCGTATCGAGTTAAACCATCGGTCATTCCATCAATTACAAGAAATTTTTATTGAGAAAACCAATGACAACAGAATTCTAGCTGTGGCTAAAAATTTATCCTTAGAAGAGGCAACAAAAGAAAATGGGAAGCCAGTTATTCTTGTGAGTAAAGACACGTTAGTGCGTGTAAAGGCAGATGCTATAGGGTTATTTGCTGAAGACTTCTTGAGTGACCGAGTTGTTGAGGTTGATGATATCTATTCCGGTTTTTGTGATTTATATGTAAGTACTGAAACATTGAATCAGTTTTATGAAAGAGGAGAAATGGCACTCTCCGATTTTACACACCATTCTTTTTATCCTCATCAATTCCTCATACTGAGGGATGCTCTAGGCAGTTCTTCCGCCATAGCAATGGTTGATTCTTCCGGTAAAAGTATCAAAAAACTAACAACGAAGGAACCTCATATTTGGGGGATAAAACCTAGGAATGTTCAACAAACAATGGGGGTTGAACTTTTACTTCGAAATGATATTAACTTAGTCACTATGGTTGGAAAAGCTGGTACTGGTAAGACATTGCTCGCTTTAGCAGCTGGCCTTTTACAGACTGAGGATTACGGGCTATACAAAAAGCTTCTAGTTGCTAGACCAATCGTTCCAGTAGGAAAAGATATTGGTTTCTTGCCAGGTGAAAAACAGGAGAAATTACGACCTTGGATGCAGCCTATTTTTGATAATCTTGAGTACCTATTTAATACAAAGAAACCAGGGGAATTAGATGCTATTTTAGCGGGTATGGGGTCTATTGAAGTAGAAGCTTTAACTTATATAAGAGGTAGAAGTATTCCTGAGCAGTTTATTATCATTGATGAAGCTCAGAACCTAACCAAACATGAAGTGAAAACCATCTTAACACGGGTTGGGGACAAGAGTAAGATTGTGCTAATGGGAGATCCACAGCAGATTGATCACCCTTATTTAGATGAGTATAATAATGGGCTTACGTATGTAGTAGAGAAGTTTAAAGACCAGTCTATTGCTGGACATGTTAAATTGGTTAAAGGAGAAAGATCGAGCTTAGCAAAGCTTGCAGCAGATTTATTATAAAGAGATTATGCAAGAATGAAAAACCCCCCATTAAAAAATGGGAGGTTCAATATTAGCGAACTGTTAAGGATCTGACATGTTTAATGGGATTATTCACATTTGAACCATTCCCATAAATCACATGAACAGGTCCATCTTCTTTGAGAGGCTTTCCTTTAATAGAGAATAATAATATTAGATCAAAGGCATCTTTTAATGAAACAGACACTTCTCCTTCTGTCGTTTCAATCACGACCTCTTTAGCCGATTCAGAAGGTTCCGCTGTTTCTAAGAAGGGCTTGAGTTTCATACCAAACGTTCCAGTAAGAATTTTTTCCTTTTGGAATTTCTTTTCTGTTTTAATGGTAGGTGGAGAAACGGCTCCCTCCATTATTTCTTTTTCCCAATTCTTTGAAAGAACTTCAGAAAAATCAATCGTTTCCTTTGAATTCTCAGAATTCGTAAGTCCTTCTTCTAAATCAATCTTTCTGTCATCAAAAATCCAAACAGACGGATCTAAAGTAAGAGGAAATTGGACATTCCCCTTTAAAGGAATAATAAGATCCATGTACTAAACAGTCCTTTCATTTCTTAAGTTTACCTATGTGTAGGTTAGCTTCGCTTAGGTCATGCTTGTATCTTTCTTCCTTATATCGAATATATTAAGAAGAAAAAAGGGTGTTTTGTGTGACATGTGATGCTAGCAAAGAGCTTGAAGACTTAGTGGCTAAAGCAAGGCCATATAGTCAACACGGAAAACTTGCCTCCTACATTCCAGCATTAGAGAAGGCAAACAAGGATGACCTTTCAGTTGCAATCTATCATTTAGATGATGGTACATGTACATATGCTGGTGATTATCAAGAAAAGTTCACGTTACAAAGTATATCAAAAGTTTTGAGCTTAGCATATGTTTTGGCTCATATTGGTGAAGGGAAAGTCTTTCAGAAAGTCGGGATGGAGCCCACTGGTGATCCATTCAACTCGATAGCCAAGCTCGAAACTTCCAAACCATCCAAACCATTGAACCCTATGATCAATGCAGGTGCACTAGTTGTGACAAGTCTTATACCAGGTCAAAATACTTCTGATAAGTGGGAAAAGTTTCTTCAATTTGTCCAAACATTATCCGGTAATACAGAAATCGGTTACTGTAAAGAGGTTCAGGAATCTGAATTTGAAACTTCTAATTTAAATCGCGCTTTGTGTTACTTCATGAGGCAGCATGGTGTCTTAGAGGGAGATGTTGAGTCCATCATGGAGCTATATACAAAGCAATGTTCAATCGAAATGAATTGTTTAGATTTGGCAAGAATTGGAGCAGTATTTTCGAATAATGGTAGAGATCCATTAAGTAAGAAGGAGCTCATTCCGGAACAGATTGCTCGAATATGCAAAACCTTTATGGTGACATGTGGGATGTATAATGCATCTGGAGAATTCGCGATGAAGGTAGGAATACCAGCTAAAAGTGGAGTTTCAGGTGGGATACTAGGTGTCATCCCCAATCGTTGTGGAATTGGTGTCTTTTCTCCTGCGTTAGATGAGAAGGGAAATAGTCTTGCTGGGTGGACATTATTAGAACTTATGAATAAAAAGTATGACTTTAGTATTTTCTAATAATTTCAGTTACTTACACACATTTTTAGTCCCCCCATTCTTCCTTGCAATTTCATTGATTTACAGTTAAAATTTATAGATAGAATCGGCTTTTAGAGGTAAAATGCAAGAGATAAAATGTCTCCTGAAATATATCTTTAAATGTACGTAATGGGGGGATCTCCGTGGCACAAGAGACAACCGTGAACACAAGTGAGAAAGCTTTTGAGCTACTTAAGGCAGATGCTGATAAAATATTTAAGTTAATAAAAGTGCAGATGGATAATTTAACCATGCCACAGTGCCCTCTTTATGAGGAAGTCCTGGATACTCAAATGTTTGGCTTATCTAGAGAAATAGATTTTGCTGTTCGACTTGGATTAGTCGAGGAGAAAGATGGAAAAGGGCTACTGGATGCACTTGAGCGAGAATTGTCTGCATTACATGAGGCATCACAAAAGAAATAGGTGAAAAACTCAAACAGTCGTATAGTTATTGTTTGAGTTTTTTTTATTCGGGGAAAAAGTAATGATATGTATTCATAAACTGATTTCATTTCATTTTGATTGCAAAGCAAAGGACTAGCAGGATTTTTCCTGCTTTTTATGGAAACTAAAGTGTAGATAGAAAACCGATGAGGTAGATGACATGTTAAAGAAAATCCTAAAATCCTATGATTATTCCTTAGTAATTACATATATTTTACTCTGTATTTTCGGCCTGGTCATGATCTATAGCGCGAGTGTTGTTTGGGCCGTTCAACAGCTTGGTCAACCGAGTGATTTCTTTTTCCAAAAACAGAAAATCAATCTTTTGGTATCTTTTATTGCCTTTTTGGCAGCTGCTGTTTTTCCTTATAAAATCTTTCAATTTAAGAAATCATTAGCCATTATTATGGGGCTCATCACCTTAAGCTTATTTTTCATTTTTATCTTCGGTCATACAGCTAATAACGCACAAAGTTGGTTTAAGTTTGGAAATAGTAGTTTTCAGCCTTCTGAATTTGCAAAGCTTGGCTTAATCATATATCTGGCCGCAGTTTATGGAAAAAAGCAATCTTACATAAACGACTTTAACAAAGGAATTGTCCCTCCACTTTTATTTTTAATGTTGAGCGTATTCTTGGTAGCTATTCAACCAGACTTTGGAACCGCCTTTATTATTTTCATGATTGGGGCTCTTATGATTCTTTGTTCAGGCATGAACTTAAAGAGTTTATTCAAGCTATTTCTTCTTGCTATGGTGGCGTGTATTCTTTTTTCACCGTTCTTCCTTATGAAGAAAGATGAGATATTTTCAGAAGAGAGAATGGGAAGAATTGACGGATTTCTGGCTCCGTTTGAAGATGTAGAGGATCACGGATATCATTTGGTTAATTCCTATTATGCAATAGGTCTTGGAGGATTATTTGGGAAAGGGCTAGGTGAAAGTACTCAGAAACTAGGGTATTTACCTGAACCTCATACCGATTTTATTATTTCTATCATTTCAGAAGAGCTTGGAATATTCGGAGTTGGTTTTGTTATATTTTCGCTTGGTTTCATAGTCTTAAAAGGGATTCGAGTTAGTACCAAATGTAGAGATCCGTTTGGGAGTTTATTAGCCATCGGTATCTCTAGTATGATTGGAATTCAATCTTTTATAAACCTTGGCGGAGCATCAGGAGTTATTCCGATTACAGGGGTTCCTCTACCTTTTATAAGTTATGGAGGCAGTTCACTGCTCCTACTATCTTTATCAATGGGGTTACTCGTAAATGTTTCGATGTTTACGAACTACGATAGAAAGTATAAAGAGTCAAAAGATCAAACCACACCACAAGACTCAACAGCAGGTCCTGAGCGAAAGTTTTATACCATTAACGGTAACCAGAGAACGATCAGTCGTTAGAACCATATGCAAATTTGATGAAGGGGTGAGCTAAATGGCAAGAATAAATAAGGTACTTGTAGCAAACCGTGGTGAAATTGCAATTCGGATATTTAGAGCCTGTACAGAATTAGATTTAAAAACAGTGGCGATCTATTCAAAAGAAGATACAGGCTCCTTTCATCGCTATAAAGCAGATGAGGCATATTTAGTAGGAGAAGGGAAAAAGCCTATAGATGCATACCTGGATATTGAAGATATTATTAGAATTGCGAAAGAGGCTCAAGTTGATGCTATTCACCCGGGCTATGGTTTCTTATCTGAAAACCTTGAATTTGCGAAACGATGTGAAGAGGAAGGTATTATCTTTGTTGGTCCTCGTTCCGAACATCTATATACATTTGGGGACAAGGTAAGAGCACGTCTAGCTGCCCAAAAAGCAGGGGTGCCAGTTGTGCCTGGGAGTGACGGTCCCGTTAATGGCCTTGAGGATGTTATTAAGTTTGGCAAAAAACATGGCTTCCCAATTATTATTAAAGCTGCTCTTGGTGGCGGCGGTCGCGGAATGCGAATCGTTAGGTCACAAGAAGAAATAAAACAAGCTTTTGAGCGTGCGAAGTCAGAGGCAAAGGCTGCTTTTGGTAGTGACGAGGTATATGTAGAAAAAATGATAGAAGCACCGAAGCACATTGAAGTGCAAATATTAGGTGACCAACAAGGCGAAATTATTCATTTGTTTGAAAGAGACTGTTCTGTTCAAAGAAGGCACCAAAAAGTAGTAGAAGTAGCGCCTTCAGTATCTTTAAAGGATAGTGTTCGTGAAGAAATCTGTCAATCAGCTGTACAGTTAATGAAGAGTGTGAATTATGTTAACGCTGGGACTGTTGAATATTTAGTACAAGGAGATCAATTCTATTTTATTGAAGTAAATCCAAGAGTACAGGTGGAGCATACGATTACTGAAATGGTAACCGGAATTGATATTGTTCAGTCTCAACTTTTGATTGCTCAGGGGCATTCATTACACAGTTCAGAAATTGATATCCCTGAACAGCACCTTATCAAGCCAAATGGGTATGCCATTCAATCAAGGGTTACAACAGAAGATCCTCTTAACCAATTTATGCCTGATACGGGTAAAATTATGGCATACAGGTCAGGGGGAGGCTTTGGAGTACGCCTAGATGCTGGTAATGGTTTTCAAGGGGCAGTTATTACCCCATATTACGATTCACTTCTTGTTAAGGTTTCGACATGGGCACTGACCTATGAAAAAGCTGCAGCTAAAATGGTACGAAATCTGCAAGAATTTCGGATTAGAGGTATCAAGACAAATATACCTTTCTTAGAAAATGTCGTGAAACACCCGGACTTCTTATCAGGAGAGTATTCAACTCAATTTATAGACCAAACACCTGAGCTGTTTATCTTTCCGAAACGAAAAGACCGAGGAACAAAGATGCTTACCTATATTGGAAACGTAACAATAAATGGTTTCCCAGGTATTGAAAAAAAGAAGAAACCTATCTTCCCTAAAACGAGAATTCCGACTCTTCCAATAAGCCAGAACTTTCAAAATGGAACAAAGCAAATATTAGATACGAAAGGTCCAGAAGGTTTGGCTCAATGGGTAAAAGACCAAAAGAAAGTGCTTTTAACTGATACGACATTCCGAGATGCACATCAATCCCTACTAGCTACAAGAGTCAGAACTCAAGATTTAAAAAGGATTGCTGAACCAACAGCTAAACTCTTACCTGAATTGTTTTCGGTAGAGATGTGGGGAGGAGCAACCTTCGATGTGGCTTATCGCTTTTTAAAAGAGGATCCATGGGAAAGACTTCTTATCTTAAGAGAAAAGATGCCTAATTTATTATTTCAAATGCTCTTGCGTGCTTCAAATGCAGTAGGATACAAAAACTACCCGGATAACGTTATTAGAGAATTTGTACAGAAATCCGCCTATGCGGGAATTGATGTCTTCCGGATCTTTGATAGCTTAAACTGGGTTCAAGGAATGGAGGTAGCCATTGAGGCTGTCCGTGATTCTGGAAAAGTAGCGGAAGCGGCTATTTGTTATACAGGAGATATTTTAGACCCTAGCAGAAGTAAATATGATTTAGCGTACTATAAAGAACTCTCAAAAGAGCTTCAGAACCAAGGTGCTCATATTTTAGCAATTAAGGATATGGCGGGAATATTAAAACCAGAAGCTGCGTACACTTTAATTTCGAGTTTGAAAGAAACGATTGACATACCGATTCATTTGCATACTCACGATACGAGTGGGAATGGAATCTTTACTTATGCTCGTGCCATTGAAGCAGGTGTCGATATCGTGGATACTGCAGTTACTACGATGGCTGGTTTAACTTCTCAACCAAGTGCAAATAGTCTTTACTATGCAATGGAAGGTCGGGAAAGACAACCAGATTTAAATATGAATCATCTCCGGTCTTTATCAAATTATTGGGAAGATATTAGGAAAATATATCATGATTTTGAAAGCGATATGATAGCACCTCACCCAGAAGTTTATGTACATGAAATGCCGGGTGGACAATATAGTAATTTAGGACAACAGGCAAAAGCCGTTGGTCTTGGTGAACGTTTTGATGAAGTAAAAGATATGTATGCACGGGTAAATAAGCTGTTTGGAGATATTGTAAAGGTTACCCCTTCATCAAAAGTAGTAGGGGATATGGCCTTATTTATGGTACAAAACAATTTAACAGAAGAGGACATCATTGAAAAAGGGGAATCCATCGATTTTCCTGATTCAGTAGTGGAATTGTTTGAAGGATATTTGGGGCAGCCTTATCAAGGATTTCCTAGGGAATTACAACGAGTCATTTTAAAAGGAAAAGAGCCTATTACAGTTCGTCCTGGTGAACTCTTAGATGATGTGAATTTTGAAAAGTTGAAAGAAGAGTTATTTAATGAACTGAAACGACCAGTAACAAGTTTTGAGGCTCTCTCGTATGCACTTTATCCTAAAGTATTTAATGAGTACATGAAAACCGTAGAGCAATTCGGAAATATCTCTGTTCTCGATACTCCGACATTTTTATATGGGATGAGATTAGGAGAAGAAATTGAAGTTGAAATTGAAACGGGTAAAACACTTATTGTAAAACTTGTTTCTATAGGTCAGCCGCAAGTGGATGGCACACGTATTGTTTATTTTGAGTTAAATGGGCAGCCGCGTGAAGTTGTTATTAAAGATGAAAATATAAAGTCAGCAGTGGCAGAAAAAATCAAAGCAGATCCTAAGAATGAAAGTCATATTGGTGCTACAATGCCAGGTACTGTAATCAAAGTGTTAGTTGAGAAGGGTGAGAAAGTGGAAAGAGGAGACCACCTAATGATTACAGAGGCCATGAAAATGGAAACAACTGTTCAAGCCCCATTTAAAGGAACAGTTACTGAAATTTATGTAAACAATGGAGATGGCATTCAGGCAGGAGATCTATTAGTAGAACTAAATAAGGAATAGATAAAAAAAGAAGCGCTAGAAGCGCTTCTTTTTTATTGGACGTTGACGTCATGATCGGTTTGTTTCTCAGATTTATAATATTTTTCGCTACGATAGATGAGTAGTAGGAAATAACTAAGAATAGCAAATAAGAACGCAATAAAGAGTGCGTGTGCTAGGGCAAATCCTAAGCTTAGTCTTGAAAAGACCACCAAGGCACCAGCTGTTACTTGTAATGAAACCAAGATAAAGGCCATCACCCAGCCGTTATATAAGGCTTTCTCGTTTTTATATTGCTTTATGGCAATAACCGTTACATACCCAATCCAAATAAACACTAGTGCAGCAGCTAAACGATGTCCCATCTGCACCCATTCATGAAAATTTGTAGGAAGCCAACGATCGCTAGAATTCACACACATTGGCCAATCGGGGCATACGAGACTGGCATTCACGTGTCTTACCAGTGCCCCGGTATAAACAACACAGTATGTGTACACCATAATGCCAATTATATGACGCTTCATTCGTTTATCAATGTAAACAGGCTTCTGCTTTCTCTCTTGTCCTTCCTCAAAAACGATTAAGGTTAACAAGAGAACAGAAGCAAAAGATATCAAGGAAATACCGAAGTGAAGAGCTAATACAAAGTCTGATTGACCCCACATAACAGCGGCAGCTCCAATTAAAGCTTGGAGAACTAAGAAAAGAAAAGACAGGAAAGCCAAAAATTTTGTTTCTTTTCTATAACCAATTTGTTTCCATGCCATAATGGATAATGCTAGTACGAGGATCCCTGCTCCCCCTGATACTACCCTATGTGCCAATTCAATAACCAATTCTGGTGTAATTTCTTCTGGGATCAGTTGACCATGGCACAATGGCCAGCTTTCACCACATCCATCACCAGATTCAGTTTTAGTTACTAAAGCTCCTCCTAATAAAACAAAGAGCATTGCAATCGTAGAAAAAACTGCTAGAAGTTTTAATCCTTTACGTTGCATGTATTCCACCTTCTTTCGACGTATAGGATGTCTAAATAATTTTTTATCTGCTCCATCTAGGCGACATGCAAAATTATAATAGTCAATACAATATAAGTGCTATTACCCAATTAAATCCTTACCTATTATAACCCCAAACTTCTCATGAGCAAAATTACGATTATTGGAAAATGGGAAGGTATGAAAAATGGAGTCACTTGAAAGCTATTTTTCCATAGTAAGCATAAGACCAGATAGAGCATTTTGTAATAGAAAAACTTTAATTTCCTAATATAAGTAAAAACAGTATGGTTGGGACAGAAGTATCGTACAATAATAAGTAACGCATCTTATCTGCACCTTCCTAAACTATCTATTATCATTATGCTAAAATAATCAAAAAAAGGGGAGGCTTTTCTTTAGATGACACAAATTCGACATAAATTAGAACGAATAATTTCACAAAAAAGATACAAATTGTGATTTAATATACAGTTGAAGAGGGGGCTATCTGTTACCCGAAAACATAGGGTGTTTTGAGAATTTTTTCCGATTTGAGGAAACCCCTGTGATAAAAATCACACTTTTTATGACTAAAGTGTGAAATAATATTTTTACTATCCACAAAACTCGTTTTTCATGCAATAATTGGTATAGTATAATAAGGGAGATGTCCGTTCTTACATTAAGAATCAAGGGTACGAATGTTTCCGCTTTTCGTGAAAGGAGGAGAGTCATATGGCTGATACAAAAGTAGCTTCAAATGCGACACTAAAGGATTCTACAACCTTTTCAAATACAAGCGCTTTCAAAGATTTTCTAGCACTTATTAAGATAGGGATTGTAAACTCCAATTTTATTACCACCTTTGCTGGACTGTGGCTTGCCCTTCACTTTCAAAACATGGGATTTCTTGATAATATTGGTACTGTTATTTATACGATGTTGGGATCCTCTCTAGTGATTGCAGGTTCCTGTAGTATTAATAACTTCTACGACCGTGATATTGATCAAATCATGAGTAGAACGAAATCAAGACCTACTGTTACCGGAAAGGTTACTGGTCAACAAGCTCTGATTATTGGCCTATTCTTAATTACTGTAGGAACTATATTTTTATTTATGACCACAACAACAGCTGCACTAATAGGACTATCTGGTGCATTTTTCTATGTTGTCTTATATACAATGTGGTCTAAAAGGAGATATACACTAAATACAGTAGTTGGTAGTTTTTCAGGGGCAGTTCCTCCTTTAATTGGTTGGGCAGCTGTCGATTCAAACTTAGGCTTAGTCCCAATTATTTTGTTCCTAATAATGTTTATATGGCAAATTCCACACTTTTTAGCAATCGCCATGAGACGTTGTGAAGAATATAGAGCAGCTGGAGTTCCAATGCTACCGGTAATACACGGCTTTGCTATTACAAAAAGACAGATGATAGCCTGGATTGCTTGTCTATTACCACTACCGTTTTATCTATTTTCACTAGGCTGGCCATTTGTTGTCTTGGCAACAGCTTTAAATGTAGGCTGGCTTGTTTTAGGACTTGTAGGATTTAAAAGACAAGACGATAGGAAATGGGCGACGCTCATGTTTGTCTATTCATTAAATTATTTGACTATATTGTTTGTGAGCATGATTATTGTTACGCTTATCTAGGCAATTCTTTCTTGAAAAAGAATTGAACATAAATTAGGAGGCTAAAGGGCCTTTGTCCTTCAGCTAGAAATGCGCAATACTTCAAGAGGATTTTAAAGAAAGAGGGGTTTGATTACGCTATGAAGAAGTGGCTGCATAAATGGCGAATTTTCTTAAGTATAGCCATTGCATCTCTTTTCCTTGCAGGTTGTGGTGAACCATATCTATCTACACTTCGACCAGCGGGATCAGTAGCACAAACACAATACGAACTCATGATTTTAAGTACACTAATCATGGTACTCGTTATTGTTGCGGTTACTGTAATTTTCTTAATTGTAATTATCAAGTTTAAAAGAAAGAAAGGCGACGACTCTATACCTGAACAAGTAGAAGGAAGTCATAAACTAGAAATCATCTGGACGACGATTCCGATCCTTTTACTACTTGTCTTGGCTGTACCAACAGTAGCAGCTACTTTCAATCTTGCTGATGTTTCCGGAATGGAAGAGGATGAAGAAGGTAATAGAGACGGTCTTGTTGTGAATGTTCGTGCCAACCTATACTGGTGGGAATTCGAATATCCGGATCATGGAGTTATCACATCGCAAGACTTAGTTGTTCCAACTGGGCAGAAAGTTTATTTCAACCTAATCGCTTCTGATGTAAAACATTCATTCTGGGTTCCGGCAGTTGGAGGGAAAATGGATACGAACGTTGATAACGTCAACAAGATGTGGTTAGAATTTGATCCAGAAAAGTCAGATGAAGCTGGGAACATCTTCTATGGAAAATGTGCTGAGCTTTGTGGACCATCCCATGCGTACATGGATTTTAAAGTTAAAGCCATTTCACAAGATGAGTTCTCAAACTGGATTGCTTCTATGGAGAACTATGAAGCACCTGATTTAACGAATAATGCGCTTGCACAAAGAGGAAGCGAATTATTCTCAGAAAAGAACTGTATTTCATGTCATGCTATTACACCTCAAGACGAAAGACCTGAGGCTGCTCGTACGGCTCCAAACTTAGCAACATTTGGAGAAAGAGAAAGAATTGCAGGAATTCTTCCTCATGATGAGGAGTACTTAATTGACTGGCTTGATGATCCAGAAGAATTAAAGCCTGGAAACTTAATGACAGGCACATATCCAAAGCTTTCTCAAGAAGAGCTTGAAGCATTGACAGAGTATTTGTTTACATTGAAGACTCAAGAATAATAGAGTATTTGTATGTTGTTAAGGAGGTAAAATCGTGAGCACCATCGCACAGAAAAAAGGGTTCGCCGCGACATTATGGGACTATTTGACAACGGTTGACCATAAAAAAATTGCGATCCTTTATTTAGTATCCGGCGGTTTCTTCTTCATTCTTGGTGGTCTTGAAGCGATGATTATCCGTATTCAGCTTGCTGTACCGGATAGTAATTTCGTATCTGCTGGGTTCTATAATGAAGTTTTAACGATGCACGGAACCACCATGATTTTCTTGGCTGCCATGCCACTTATATTTGCTTTTATGAATGCAGTTGTGCCTTTACAAATTGGGGCTCGTGACGTTGCATTCCCATTCTTAAACTCTCTAGGTTTCTGGTTGTTTTTCTTTGGTGGAGTTTTCTTAAACCTTTCTTGGTTCTTAGGCGGAGCTCCTGATGCTGGATGGACTTCCTATGCATCTTTAGCATTAGAATCACCAGGGCATGGAGTTGATTTTTATGTTCTTGGTTTACAAATTTCCGGTGCTGGTACGTTAATAGGGGGTATTAACTTCCTTGTAACCATTATTAACATGCGTGCACCTGGTATGACTTACATGAGAATGCCATTATTTACATGGTCAAGTTTTGTAACTTCTGCACTTATCTTATTTGCTTTTCCTCCATTAACAGTTGGTCTTTTCTTAATGTTATTTGACCGTTTGTTTGGCGCCAACTTCTTTAATGCTGCAGCCGGAGGAAACACGATTATCTGGGAGCATTTATTCTGGATTTTCGGTCACCCAGAAGTATACATTCTTGTACTACCTGCATTTGGTATTTTCTCTGAAATCTTTGCGATTTTCTCTCGTAAACGCCTATTTGGATATTCATCCATGGTATTCGCGACTGTATTGATTGGATTCCTAGGATTCATGGTATGGGCTCACCATATGTTTACAACAGGTATGGGACCAGTTGCCAACTCAATCTTTGCAGTAGCAACAATGGCAATCGGGGTTCCAACGGGTATTAAGATCTTTAACTGGCTATTTACAATGTGGGGTGGAAAAATTACCTTCACAACACCAATGCTATATGCAGTTGCTTTCATTCCATCTTTCGTAATGGGTGGAGTAACAGGGGTTATGCTTGCTTCTGCAGCAGCTGACTATCAATACCATGATTCTTACTTCGTAGTTGCTCACTTCCACTATGTTATTGTTGGTGGTGTAGTATTCGCGATGTTAGCCGGTACACATTTATATTGGCCGAAAATTTTTGGTACGATGTTAAATGAAGCTTTAGGAAAAATCACATTCTGGTTATTCTTTATTGGTTTCCATTTAACATTCTTTATCCAGCATTTCTTAGGACTAATGGGTATGCCACGAAGAATCTTTACATTCTTGCCAGGTCAAGGATTTGAGACTGGTAACCTAATCAGTACCGCTGGTGCATTCTTTATGGCTGTTGCGGTAATCATTATGTTAATAAACATCGTAATGACATCTGTTAAGAACGTAAAGGTTGGAAACGATCCTTGGGGAGATGGACGTACGCTTGAATGGGCAATTCCATCACCACCACCTTTCTATAACTTTAAGCAAACTCCACTTGTGCGTGGTCTAGACGCTTGGTGGCTAGAAAAGAGAGACGGCAAAAAGGAACTTACACCAGCTGAACCAATTGGTGATATCCATATGCCTAACAACTCTTTCTTACCGTTTGTTATGTCTCTTGGCTTGTTTATTGCAGCATTCGGTGCAATGTATCAAGTTGATAAAGTTGGAGATGCAGCTAAGTATCCATGGGCACTACCAGTTCTAATTATCGGTATGGCCATTACATTTGGTGCAATGTTTGTTCGTTCTGTAAAAGATGACCATGGATATCATGTTCATAAAGAAGATTTAATTGATGATAATGACGACAAGGGGGTTAAGGCATAATGGAAGCACAAGAAAAATTTACTGCAGACACTTGGCCTGCCTCCCCTGAAAAATCTACCCTTGATGGGAAAAATAAATTCCTAGGATTTTGGTTATTCTTAGGGGGAGAGACAGTTCTCTTTGCTTCCCTCTTTGCTACGTATTTGGCGTTAGTTGATAAAGAGGAAGCGTCTCATCTCTTCGATCCAAAATTAGTTTTTGTTATGACGATGTTGCTTTTAACTAGTTCCCTTACTAGTGTTTATGCAATGTACCATATGAAAAACTTTGCATTTAAGAAAATGCAACTATGGCTATTTGTGACTGTTTTGCTTGGACTTGGATTCCTTGGAATCGAAATTTATGAGTTCTACCACTATGTTCATGAATACGAATTTGGATATACTACAAGTGCATTTAGTTCAGCGTTCTATACACTAGTAGGTTTCCATGGTGGACACGTTACATTTGGTTTAGCTTGGATTATTACACTGATGGTACGTAATTCAAAACGTGGAATTGATTTATACACGGCACCCAAGTTCTATGTTGCAAGTTTATACTGGCACTTCATTGACGTGGTGTGGGTATTCATCTTCACAGTCGTATATCTAATGGGAATGGTGGGATAAGTATGGCGAATCAACAGTCTAATACGGTTAATTCACGTGTTGATCTAGAATATCGCCGCAAGAAAAATGCAGAGGACATGAAGCATCAAGTCATTACCTTTGCGTTAATGATTGTACTAACCCTCATTGCATTTATTGCGGTAATTTATGGAGAGTTTTCCGGATATTTTGTAGTACCATTTATTTTGTTACTAGCAGCAGTTCAAGTTGTATTCCAACTTTATTATTTCATGCACATGAGTCACAAAGGACATGAAGCTGTTTCATTGTTTATGTACTCTGGTGTGTTAGTAGCGTTCATTACTGTCCTAGCGTTTGTAACAATTATTTGGTGGTAATTTATAATTAAAACCTGTCCTTTTTGTGGGGACAGGTTTTTTTCTTTTATATCTGACAGTTTTTTGAACAATGCTTGATTTCACAGGTTTAAGGGCTCCATGTCATTGCAGTTGGTCGTCTAAAGCCTGTATAATAAAGTAGGTATACGAATGCCGCGTTAGTTTAATCGACCAATGTACATTCAGCCTGGAAGTATTCTTTCGGAGGTGCAACATGTCTATCTTTAATATATTTAGTTTTACAACTTTATGGAGTCCATACTTTTTGATTTTTCTAATAGCCATTACAGCGCTTTATTTTTATTTGATCCATAGTGCGCAAAAAAAGTGGAGTCACGCCCAACCATTAAAAACAAAAGAAATTGTTTATTTCCTAATGGGGATTGCCCTTGTCTATATAACATTAGGATCTCCTATTGATGTGTTGAGTCATATTATGTTTTCTGCTCATATGTCTCAAATGGCTATTCTCTATTTACTTGCGCCAATTTTCTTTATTTGGGGTATCCCAGATTGGGCCTGGGAGCAGGCAGTGATCAAAGGCAAACTTTCTAAAGTTTTTCATGTTTTCACAAATCCAATCATTGCGTTAATTTTGTTTAATGCTATTTTCTCTATTTATCATATCCCAACCATATTTGATGCAGTTAAAACAGATATTTGGTTGCATGGTATATATACTACGGTCCTTTTTCTACTCGCTTTATTTATGTGGTGGCCATTAGTTAATACGCTACAGGAAGAAAGAAAGTTATCTGGTCTAAAGAAATTTGGATATTTATTAGCAGCATCTGTTTTATTAACACCTGCATGTGCACTAATTATTTTCGCAGATACACCAATGTACCTAACCTATAAAGACCCTAGTTATTGGGCTGAAGCTATGAAATTATGTCTTCCGGTAGGAGTTAACATAGCTGATTTAGGAATTACGGGCCCTGATTTTTTCAATACTATGCCACTCTTAGATGATCAGCAGCTAGGAGGAGTTCTTATGAAAATAATGCAAGAAATTATTTTCGGAAGTATCTTAGCTTATATCTTCTTTAACTGGTATAGAGAAGAGCAGGAAGCGGAAAAAGAAGAGCAAGAAAAAATGAATTTAAAACCAAATTACGCAGAATGATGAAGAAGCACCTGATTCTTGGGTGCTTCTGGTACATAAAAATTTGCTATACGGGAGTGGATTCGGTTTGAATTTACCATTATTACCAACACTTAGTACTTCATTTATTGTATTGAGTGCTATCTTTGTGGCAATTGGATGGGTACTTATTAAGAAGAGAAGGATAGAAGCACATCAGAGAGTGATGATGACGGCTGCTATTTTTGCCATCCTCTTTTTTATCATTTATATGAGTAGAACAATCTTTGTTGGAAATACAGCATTTGGGGGACCAGAAGACCTTAAAGTCTTCTACACCATTTTTCTAATTTTTCATATTACATTAGCTACGATCGGTGCTGTTTTTGGAATTGTGACACTATATACTGGATATAAAGAGAATTATAAAAAACATCGAAAGCTTGGTCCAATTACTAGTATCATATGGTTCTTCACCGCAACCACAGGAGTAGCTGTCTATCTCTTACTTTATGTGTTTTACCATGGTGGTGAAACCACTTCTACCATTAAAGCAATCCTAGGGATATAATGGGTTATCCTGACAATTAAAAAACCTGTTCTCAAAATGAGAACAGGTTTTTTATATTTTAAAGTTGAATTTGATAATGCCTGCTTCTTTGGCAGAATTAAATGCAATTAACACCAATGGACCTACAAAGAAACCAAGAATCCCAATCAACTTTAAGCCTAAGTACATGGCGATGAGAGTAGCTAGTGGTGAAAGCCCAATCTGACTTCCCATAACCTTAGGTTCCACAGTACGTCTTATCACTAAAAGGATTGCAGCTAGAATAGCTAATTCTGTACCAAGTGCCATGTTCCCAGTTAGTAGGTTAAAGATGGCCCAAGGTCCTAAAATAACAATAGAGCCGATAATCGGGATAAAATCAATCGCCCAAATGATAATAGACATTAACAATGCAACATCAGGTGCAATAAATAGTAGACCTACTAAACTTACAATGAATATTAAAACACTTACTAAAAACTGAGCTTTTAAAAAGCCAAATACCACGTATGATAAACGGGCTATCATAAAATCAACTTTGTCGGCGGTTTTTTCTGTAAGATGATTGTATAAGCCCTCTTTAACTCGAGGCATATCTAGCATAAACAGGAACAAAGCAATTAGATACACCAACAAACTAACTAAGAAATTAGGGATGTTTGTAAATAGGACTGTAGCTAATTTTTTTACAGTGTCAATGTTAACCATATTACTTAAACTGTTCGTCATGCTATTTGTAAAAGAAGTGATTTGGGTTTGAATCTCTTTAGAAACTGCTTCAGGCAAGTGTGCGGTAGCACTGGTAAAATGAGCCTGGATTTGAATTAAAGCAGCAGATATTTCTTCTATGTAATCTGGTGCATTCTCTACTAGGTTAATGGCTTGCGCAATAATTTTTGTAACAATGAAATAGGTAATGATCCCAATAAACAGTAGAAATAAGCAGAACACAATGATAACGGCTAAATTCCTTTTAGATCTCCCTCTCTTTTGTATGAATCGAATAAGAGGTTCGAGAAAAAGGGCTGTAATAAAAGCAAGGATTAGTGGAACGGAGACTGGTAATATTAAATAGGCAATAAAGCCAATAATGGCAATAGTAAATATAATGATCCAAGTTTTCTTGGTAAATAATGCGGACAAATGGGACTTCCTCTCTGTTTATATTCTCTAGGTCATCTTTATACTATTATATTACGGAATGAAGCATAAGAAAAATAAAATGGACAAATTTTCTTGAAAAAGTTAAAGAAAAGAAAAAGCCAATTTACATGTGGGGTTACACAAGAAATTGGCTTTGATAATTAAAGTGCAAATTGTTCAACTTCTGATTTAACTTGATCTAAAATTTTCTCGCATTGTTTAACAAGAGAATTTGGAAAGTTTTCGCCTTCCCCGTATTCAACGCCATGTGGGTAATAGTGTTTTCCTAAAATCGGAGTGATCAATTGAATGATGGCATGGCGACTCCCAACATCACCTTCTACTGCGTAACCTTGCACGCGAAGGTAAAAGGTACCTTCTTTCATTTCAAACTTGCGGTCATAAGAAACACGCTCATAGTCCCATTGATCAGCTCTTACTAATCCGTATTCATCCATTACTTCATCTAATCTTGTTAAGTCAGCTTTTAGGGATTCAATTCCTGTATTTTCAAATTTCATACGCGAAACCTCCTCATTTCTGCGTGGCTATTGCCTAGTATTCCAAATTTTATAATAGACCAAACGTACCTTTCTTGCAATCCAAATGTAAAAGTTCACAACTTTGCCATGATTGTTGTTGTAAAAGTGATGGGGAATAATAATAATCAGACAGGTTAGTATAAAAGCAAGAATGTCAATAAGGGGAGAAAAAAATCATGGCTTTAGTAAAAGAAGTAATGACCAAAAAAGTAGAGTATTGCACATTACTAGATAATGTATTTGAAGTAGCTACGAAAATGAAAGAGTTGAATGTAGGGGCAATTCCCATTCTTGATGAACAAGAACATTTAGTAGGTATGATTACGGATCGCGATATTGTCGTAAGGGGTGTAGCAGAAAAGCACCCTGGTTCTACTAAAGTTGAAGTCGTTATGTCTGATCATTTAGTTACAATTGAACCAGAAGCTTCTACGGAAGAAGCTGTGGAGCTTATGACAGAACATCAAATTAGAAGACTTCCTGTTGTGAAGAATGGAAAGCTGGTTGGGATACTAGCATTAGGCGATCTTGCTATTCGTACTACCTTAGATGAACAAGCTGAGAAGGCATTATCAGAAATATCTGAGGACCACCATTCACAGCTGCACTAAAGGATCAATCAAACATAAGAATCAAAATACTGAATACTTTCTATTTTCCCACCCTTATTTCTATTATTTGATTTGGTTAAAATGATATAATAAATCTAGAATTTTAGGCATAGGATGAAGTAGAGACCTCTAGTAATACGAGGGGAGGGAAAATAGGCTGCAAATTTTATTTAGAATATTAGTTATTTTAGCTGCTTTTTTTATTGTGGGCATTTATTTTAATTACACTTTTACCACAGATGAACCCTTGATTCATGAAAAGGGTGATGTAGAATTTGATGATCTAACGGATAATACTGAAAATTTGGGGCCACCATTCGAATTACCATTACCTGACGAAGGGATTGCAACTTTAATAGGTAAGAGTTCCGAAGAAACAATGGAAATCTTAGGTACTCCAAACAGAATAGAGCCCTCACTTTATGGCTATGATTGGTGGGTTTATCAAGGAGGCTCTGACCAATATCTGCAAGTTGGCCTTGAAGATCAGAAGGTGGTTACTGCCTTCGTAATGGGAGAAGAGGTCGATGTTTCTCCATTTTATATTGGACAATCTATCCAAGAGATTTTTAGGCAAGCTACCTTATCAACAGATATACAATTAGAATACAAAGGGACTACCTACCAATTTGAATTAACAGAGGAAGATTTAAATATTCGTCCTCTTGTCCCCGTAGGTGATATATACGTTCAATTATACTTTGATAAATATACGGAAGAACTCTCAAGTATTCGTTTTATGAATAAAGAAACACTGATTAAACTTCAGCCCTATGATTTAGTGTACAGGGGCACTTTATATGAGTTAGCACCTGTTGCTGAAGACAAATGGAAGGCTGCGACAGAAGGTATTGAAAAACAAATTTTTGAAATGTCAAATGTGATTAGAGAACGATTTGGGCTACCACTTTTAGAGTGGGATCCTTTAACGTCTGTTGTCGCCTATGAACATAGTAAAGATATGCACGATAAGCAATATTTTTCCCATACTTCACCGGAGTTTGGTGAACTACAGGATCGACTAGAGGCTAAAGAAGTTATGTATGAAATGGCCGGAGAGAATATTGCAGCACAGTATATCGATGCAGGAGCTGTTATTGAAGGGTGGATTAACAGTAAAGGTCACAGAGAAACCTTACTGCAAGAGGAATTTACTCACTTGGGTGTAGGGGTCTATAAAAAATACTACACTCAAAACTTTCTAAAACGCTCTTGGGAAGTAAACTCAGAGGAAGAGAATGAAGAATCAGAAGACGGTCAATGATGACCGTCTTTTATCATTTCTCTGGTCTTGGAATAATATGAAAGGTACCCGTAGCATGTGCCATGAGAGTTCCATCTTCACGATAAGCTTTAGCTTCCATAACAAGTCTCGTATTCCCCTTATGTATTAAGGTTGCTTTAGAGTATATTTTTTCACCTACCCCTTTTGCTAGAAAATGAAGGTTCATTTCTGAAGTAACGGCTGCACGATCTTTAGATATGAGCATATGAGCATAGGTTCCCATAACCGTATCTAATACAGTTGCCGTGACTCCTCCATGTACAATATCAAGTGAATTTAAAGCGAACGGCGTGATGGGAAATGTCATTTCCAAACCGTCAGCAACTGTGTTTTTCTCAATTTGGAGAAAGGAAGAAATGTAGGATTCATTCATCCCTGACTTCTTACGCTTAATTCCGTTTAAAAATAATCGAAGTATTTCTTGTTCCTCAGTTGTAGCCTCTTCTATGAATGATGCCCATTCTTGCTGTAATTTTTCTTTCAATGATTACACCTCATTTATATTTTCCTGATCTCTAAATGGTAGACAACGTTAAAAATTATATCACCTTTTTAAGAGTGATTCATATGATAACATAGGCAACTGACCTTTATAGAGGTGAGGAATCATGAGTAAAAAACTTCATCCGTCGGTACAGAAATTCAAAGAGTTTGTTAAAAAGAATCCCCATCTCATAAACGAAGTAAAGCAAGGAACTTCGACATGGCAAGAATTATATGAAGAGTGGTATCTATTGGGTGAAGATGATTCTAGGTGGGGTTCATCCAGCTCAAACGACGGTGGAAAAAAAGAAGAAAAATCAAGTGAAAGTGATGGGGAGATTGTCGGACTCATTTGGAACCGCCTAAAAAAAATGGACCCAAATCAGCTACAAAGTCATATTTCTTCCCTAAGTGAAGCAATAGGCGCTGTGCAAGGAATCTTATCACAATTTCAAGGGAATAAAAATGCACCAAAAAGTGGGAGTAGTGGCCCATCAAACCCTTTCTCCTTTAGGAAAGATTAAGAGGGAGGCGAATTTTTTTGCGTTCAGAAATATATGACTTAATTAAGCAAAATCCAGACTGGACAAAATTTATCAGAGAACAACCCATCTGGTATCGAAAATTGATGAGAAACCCAAGGGCTTGGGAAGAATTTGAAATTGCAGGTTTACACTATTTAAGGAAGACAATTCCCCATAAAGTCGAACAATTCTCTAATAGTGTGCAAATGGCTTCCATGATGATGAGCATGTTCCAAGCTATGAACCAACAATCATAGAAAAATTACCCCTTTTTTGGTTATTTATGTTTGAAATAACAAACGATAATCAAAAGGGGGGTTTTTATGTGTATAAAACTTACAAAGCTACTGACCTATTGTTTGATCTGTAGCGCTCTTGTTGTTACGGCGTGTAATAAAGATATCCCTGAACCAGAAACGATTGAAGAAAAGAAAATTGTCCCTGTGAGTGACCCGATTATTTATACCTTTCAGCCATTACCTCAACAAACTTGGTCTCTTCAACAGTTTGTAAAAAATGGGACATTGTATGTTGAGTGCTATGCTCCTGGTATATCATTTACTGGCCAGGACAGTAAAAAAGAAAAAGGGAGGATTCTCGTATTTATTGATGGAGAAAAAAGGGGGGAATACCAGCGAGCCGCATTTCAAGTGAAAAATATGCCAAAGGGAAATAGTGACATCACCGTTAAAATCATTTCGGATGATGGACAGCCTTATGGAGAAGAGAAGAATTTTAAGATAACGAACCCTTAGAAGGGATAACCATTTTCATTCCTCCTATAATCATGGTAGTATAATAATAGGAGGTGAGCCTCTTGATAAATACGTTAGAAAAGGTTTTAGTAACGGAGAAGGCTGAACAGCTTGCCGAAATGATTCTCCAGTCTGAGATAGCTGAAGAATATAAAAAGGCGTACAAGAAAATGAACAGCCATCCAGTTACTGAATCTAAAATAAGACGATTTACAGAGCTAAAAGAAAGGTATGAAGAGGTTCAACGTTTTGGTAAGTATCATCCAGATTATAAGTGGGTTAACAAAGAAATTCGAGAGGCCAAAAGAGAAATGGACTTAGATGATCGAGTTGCTGAATTTCGTAGAGCTGAAATGGACCTACAATCTCTCTTAGATGAAATTAGTGTTATGATCGGTCATTCTGTTTCAGAACATATTAAGGTCCCAACTGGTAACCCATTTTTCGATAACGGAAGTTGTAGCGGAGGCTGTGGAAGCGGCGGAGGCTGCAGCTGTTCTGCATAAAAACTTGTACAGGATTCTGTACAGGTTTTTTTGTAGTATTTCAGTGTTTTATCTAGATAAACGAACACAATCTACACAAAGGTTCCCACAACAAAACATTTTTCGCTGAGGTACATAAAACCGATGTCTGAAAACATGTAAACTTTCGTCAGAACGAACGTATACAGTCTGGCTACTTAGTCTTTTTCCCCTCATTGATTTGGAAGAAGCTTCTTTAATTTTTTTTTCAGCTGTCGTTAATTCTATGGGGCCATGGATATATATAAATGGGACGCCAACAACCTTTTTAAGCTCAACAAGGTGAATCTCCTCATTTTGACTAATAAAATTCACAAAATTCGAATAGATTGTGTCCAAATCCACTAAAATTCCTCCTAATCAAAGAAAGACAGGATTGCTCCTATAATTAACCTATGCTAGACTTAATACAAATGCCAAAAGCTTCGGAATAAAGAAATGATTATGTAGAGGAGTCTTTATGTTTACAGAACGACAAGGATTTATTGTTTGGTTATCTTCTTTAAAACAAGCAAAACAGCTTAGAAGACTCGGGAATGTTCATTATGTATCAAAACGCCTTAAATATGCGGTTCTTTACTGTTCTGTTGAAGAAAGTGATTGGGTCAGGAACCAATTACAGGGATATTCCTTTGTTAAAAAGGTGGACTATTCCTATAAGGGATTACTAAAGACACATTACGAGAATAAAAAGCCCGATAAGGCAAAAGAGTACGACTATAAGATTGGTTTCTAGTATAAATGAATGTCCAAAAAAGGCTTCGACTAAAATCGAAGCCTTTTATTTTACACGATAGGAATCTAATTGTGTAGCTACTTCTCTGATATTGCCAAGGCTCGCCAACCGGCGAGTTTTCTTTAGCCAAGAGGTAATATGTATCGGTTCATTCGAAGAATCCCGATTAGATATTGGTAAAATAAATTAGGATCAGCAAAGCTACTAGAAGGACGAACCTCTAGTTCAATAACGCTCTTTCCAATCTGTTGGGCAGCTTCTCTAAAGAGTTGAATTCTTTGGCTATTTTCTTTATAAGGAATGCCTTCTTTACAAATATAGAGTGGTTGAAAGTTACCTGTTTGCGTAGCCTTTAAAATGACAACCAAAGAACAAAATTCTGATTTGTTTTCCTCAGTTTTCATTAACAAAAAATGTTGGATACGGTCTTGGTTACGATTCACTATTTCTAATAGTTCATATATGTCTGAGTAGCCTTCTCCTAGTTCAATAAACCTTTGTATCATGATACAAGCTCCTTTCATAGATATCCATACTTTAACATGAGACTCATAAATTCGCTATGAAAATAAGTTCATTAAGGGTGCAGTTGATTCATTCGTTTTTAAGGAGAATTACGATGAAACGTTTTTTACTAATTACGATTATGTTAATACTCATCATACTTCTATTGTATAAACAATGGTCTGATTACGCAGCGAGGTTGGATAACTCTGAACAGGAGATAAAAGCAATCCAACATATGACTGTTCAGCTAGATGATAAAACCTTACATATTGAACAAGAATTTAAGGGTTTATCGAATCTAATGTGGTCATTTCAGGTTCCAGATCAAATTCTGAACCTACAGTGCTATGATGATTCGGAAAACCCTTGTCAGATAGATGATACTCATACCATTTCCGAAAAAGATAAGGTATCGTTTCATTATAGCGTTCCCTTCACTAAGGATTCATTTATATTTAACTCTTGGATTATTATTCCGGACCTAGAAATTGATGAAACAGTATTAGAAGTTATAGAGCCTCTACCGCTGGAGGGGATGTGGACTGCTGCAGCCACCCTTATTGGACAATCATCTCTAGAAACCGTTTTCTACGCACAATATAAAAATAATGGGGGAGCTTTTCCCATATTAAAAACACCGGAACCCTTATTCATTACTTCCATTGATAATATTCAGATATTTGGAAGTGGTAGCGACCCAAGTTATGAGGAAATTAAAGAAAAAAAGCTAGATCAAAAACTTCCTCAATTTGGAAATTGGAAGGTTGTATTAACCGACTTAATCGTACCTTCATCAGCAGAAAGGCTGATTGTACTGCCTACTACGAGTTCTAATCAAAAAATAATTGAAGAGTTAGTTCAAGCCTACGTTTATGGACATTTCATTTTACCTGATATGAATAACAAGGATGTTCTTGCTAGTTTAGTGGGATCCATTTTAATGGATGAGGCCATATTAAAATCTGAGCGTGGCTATCAAGAAGTAAGGAGCCACCTTACGAATGAACAGCTAGTACAACTCCAAACACAAATATCCAACTCTTCATCCATTCCAATTACAACAGAATGGTTAGAGGAACAGTTTTTTTCAATCACAGGATTAAAGACAACGTTTATCACAGATTATGTTAATACTCATCAAGGAGAGCTTCTTTTATTGGATCCTCGGCCAGTCATTTCGAAAGAGCTAACGCCTGCTCATGAGATTCTATCTGTTATTCAAAATGGGCATAGGTTTTATCCTCTAAAAGAGACACTCGAGCTATTAGGATATACGTTGGAATTTCAAGATTCACCAAATAGGTTGAATATCTTCAAGAAGAATCATTCTTTTCAATTTTGGTTAGAGGAGCCCATCTATTTATTTAATGATGAAAAGTATAGTTTGCAGCAGGTTCCAATCAATGTATGGAATGGAGCTTATTATATGGAAGAGGGCTGGTTAAGAAGACTCTTTAACATTAGTGTTCAGACAGATTCGGAGCAAATCATTATAGGAGATATTAAACCATAAAAAAAGCCCTGCAGAACTTCTGCAGGGTCCTTCTATATCCTCCTATAGAGGACCCGAAGGCAAAGGGAGAGGAGAAACCGGAGGAAGAACTTATGGGGAAACGTAAGTCTTCTCCGCGGTTGGCAACAACATCTCGTCTAGATGTTGTTACTATCAGTATGACCAATATCTGACACCTTATACATTATTATATTGGAAAAATAGTTTCATTTTGTGCGAGTATTTTTCCGGGTGTGGCATACAAATATGGGGTTATGGTAGGATAAAAAGGAATGTCCAAATTGGAGGGGAACACCGTGAGAGTAATTGCAGGTACATACAAAGGCCGTTCGTTAAAAGCTGTTCCCGGGATGAGTACAAGACCTACAACGGATAAAGTGAAAGAAGCTATCTTTTCAAGGATGGGCCCTTTTTTTGATGGAGGACTTGGGCTCGATCTTTTTGCCGGAAGTGGTGGTCTAGGAATAGAAGCTCTTTCTAGAGGGATAGAGTCATGTATTTTTGTAGACCATAACGGGAAAGCCATACAAACCGTAAAAGAAAACCTAAAGTCTCTACGAATCGATGAAAATCAATATGAAATTTATAAAGCAGATGCAAAAAGAGCCCTCAAAGCTTGTGGAAAAAGGGAATTACAGTTTGATTTAATTATGTTAGACCCTCCATATAAACTGCAGAATCATATGGATTTAATTTCGATTATAGAAGAGTATCAGTTATTAAAGGATTCCGGATGGATTCTTTGTGAGCACGATGCGAAAGATTCACTAACAGATACCAATCAATTTGAAATAGTAAAAAGAGAAGAGTATGGAATGATAGGAGTCACTTTATTCCGACAGAAATGACAGGGGGATATCGATGGGAAAGATAGCAGTATGTCCAGGCACATTTGATCCAATTACATATGGTCACCTGGATATCATTTTAAGGGGAGCCAAAGTGTTTGATGAAATTTATGTATGCGTTCTCAATAATGCCTCAAAACAGCCACTTTTTTCAGTAGAAGAAAGGATGGATCTTATTCGCGAGGTAACGAAAGATATACATAATGTAAAGGTAGATTCATTTCAAGGGCTTTTAGTGGATTATGCAAAAAAAGTAAATGCGAATGCTATTATTAGAGGACTAAGAGCTGTTTCGGATTTTGAATATGAAATGCAAATCACTTCAATGAACAAAGTTCTGTATGATGAATTAGACACACTGTTCATGATGACAAAAGGTAAATACTCTTTCTTGAGCTCAAGTATCGTAAAGGAAGTCGCCAAATATAACGGGGACATTTCCGATTTAGTACCTGAACCAGTTGAGAAAGCATTAAAACAGAAGTTCAATAACTAATAAGAAAAGGACTGCCGATCAGCAGTCCTTTTACTATTCAATAATTTAAGCTTTGGAATTCTTCAGCTTTGTAAAGAGAACAACACAATAAAGGGATAATGAACCAATCGTTATTAAAGGACCTACAGTTGCTAGCCATTCAATCGCCTTGGTTGCACCATCAGATTGAGTCTGCCAGAAAACAGGAATAGATTCACTCGGCTGTTTAGGCTCAAATACACCTTTATAGACCGGGTTCCATAAAAGTATTGTTAAAAACCCTGCAAAAATTCCTTGAAGGATTCTGGCAAAAAAGAAAGGCTTAAAACGGATATCCGTTTCTGCAAAAATACTAGCCACTTGGGCTTGAACACTTAACCCCGCAAATCCAAGAATAAAACTCACGATAATCGCTTGTTGTAGGATAGTAGACTCTTGAACTTGGCTGGTCATCTGACTCCCAAGGGTAATTTCAAATATACCTGAAATAAAAGGAATGCTCATATCTTTTGGTAATTGAAGTAGAAGAAAGAGCTGGTCAATTAAGAGTGCTAAAGTAGTTGTTATATGTAGATGGAAAAGTAGCTTGTTAATGACGGAAAAAAGAATGATGAACCCACCAATCATAAGGAGAGTTTGGATTGATGAAATGACTGCATCTCCTAAAATTTTTCCAATAGGTCTTTTATCATTCACCCGTGTTCTATGTAAAGCACGGAGAGCTACTTTAATAGAAATTCTTTTTCTGTCCTTTCTTTTCCTCTTCGCCTCTTCTTCTCTTCCGTAGAATCTCATAACAATGCCTACAAAAAAATTAGCAATATAATGAGCAAGAGCTAGGACGACACCTAATTTTGGGTTGTTAAAAAATCCTACAGAAACAGCCCCAAAGATAAATAGTGGATTTGAACAATTGGTGAATGCAGCAAGTCTTTCTGCTTCAATCTTCGTTAATTGGCGCTCTTGACGGAGTCTAGCAGATAACTTTGCACCAGCAGGATTCCCTGAAGCCATGCCCATGGCCCATACAAATCCTCCCACCCCTGGTACTTTAAATAAAGGTCTCATGAATGGTTCTAATAAGACACCAATAAATTTAACGACACCAAACCCAATTAGCATTTCAGAGATAATGAAAAAAGGTAATAGAGAAGGAAAAACAATTTCCCACCACATATTTAATCCTCGGATGGAGGCTTCGAAGGATTCTTCTGGAAAGATAATTAGTGATGTCGCCATTAAAGTGACGGATAGAGCTAAAGCTATTGTTTTTAAATGAGATCGGTTGAGCAAATGTGTATTCCCTCCCTAAGGTGGCAATGCTAATTCATTTTACAAAAACAAACAGCATAAAGTTAGGTATAAGGCTGAAGATTAGGCTTGTCTGAATAACAACCTATACTAATATACTCAACCAAAAAAGGAATTAGACCACTATCTCTGATTCTCATAATAAAGGGGGGGACCCTTTGAAAGAGCCTAAAATAGGAATTGCTCTAGGAGCAGGAGGAGCACGGGGGTTTGCACATTTAGGCGTTTTAAAGGCATTGGAAGATGCAGGCATAAAGGTTGATATGATTGCAGGGAGCAGTATGGGCTCCATTGTTGCCTGCTTCTATAGTTCAGGTCATTCGATTGAATGGCTGTATACCCTTTCTAAAGCTTTTAGAAGGAAGTATTATTTGGATTTTACGGTCCCTAAAATGGGGTTTATTGCTGGGAAAAGAATAAAGGAGTTTATCCGCTTACTGACTCACAATAAAAATTTAGAAGACTTAGAGATACCTGTTTCAGTAGTTACGACAGATATTAAAACGGGAGAGAAAGTAGTTTTTACTCAAGGACCCATCGCAGAAGCAGTTCGTGCGAGCATTGCCATCCCTGGGATATTTGTTCCTGAAAAATATCAAGGAAGAGTACTGGTAGACGGTGGAGTCGTTGATCGCGTTCCGGTTTCTGTCGTAAAAGAAATGGGTGCCGATATTGTAATAGGTGTGGACGTATCTAGCGTCCGAATGAATGAAGAGGTAAATACCATTTATGATGTCATTATGCAAAGTTATGACATTATGCAGATGGAATTAGTTCGAACAAGTGAGTTGACCTCAGACATCATGATTTGTCCTAAAGTAGATATGTATAGTGGGCGGGCGTTTACAAATATTGAAGAAATCATTAACATAGGAGAAGAAGAAGCTAAGAAACAATTACCAATTGTGCAAGATGTATTGGATCGCTGGAGGGGACAACATTCATGAGTCGTAAAACCTATCAAAAAGTACTCATCGCAGTTTTAATCATTGCAATTTTTCTATCATTTTATAAGCTTCCATACTATGTGTATCGTCCAGGTTCGGCTAAAGAATTAGCACCCATTATCCAGGTAGAGGGAAGCTCTCAAGTGGAAAGAGGCAGCTTTATGCTGACGACAGTAAGCCGCTTGGAACCTAATGTCTTTATTTATCTTTGGGCCCGAATAAGACCTTTTTACGAAATAGAAAAGCAAGAGGATATTCGTGACGATGGAGAGACAAAAGAAGAATTTGATGTATATCAACTCTTTTTAATGGATAATTCAAAGAAAAACGCTATTCATGTAGCATATGAGTATGCAGGGATTCCTGTAGAGTATACGTATCATGGCATTTACGTTATAGGGATAGTAGAGGGAATGCCAGCAGAAGAAGTATTAAGACCAGGAGATCAAATTGTTAAAGTAAATGGTCAGGCATTTGAATCATCAGAGGAATTTAAAGATTTTGTTGTGAATACTGGCGATGAAATTGAAGTAACGTATATTCGGGATGGAATGACACATACAGCTGCTATTCATACAGCACCGTTCCCTGATCAACCCGATACAGTTGGTTTGGGGATCTCTCTTGTAGATGACTACGATATTGTAGTAGATCCATCCGTGGAGATTAACTCTAGTACAATTGGTGGACCTTCCGCCGGTCTGATGTTTAGTTTAGAGATTTATAACCAGCTAACAGATGAAGATTGGACAAAAGGTTATGAAATAGCGGGAACTGGTGAAATCACAAAAGATGGAAAAGTCCTTCGCATTGGTGGAATTGAACATAAAATTGTGGCTGCCGATAATAAAGGCGTTGAAATTTTCTTTGCTCCTAATGAGGAAGGGGCGGAAGGGTCAAATTACCAAGAAGCCCTTAAAGTTAAGAAACAAATTAAATCTGATATTGTGATCGTTCCGGTTGATAACTTCCAAGATGCAATAGATTATTTGGAAACATTAGAACCAAAAGGTGAGTAGCTAGAGGCTACTCGCTTTTTTTATTGAAAGCCGGTTATTGGGGTGTGGTTCTAGTGCACGAGTGCTGTCTGTCCCAAACTGAGTTGTGTAGGTGAGGAAATGGGACAGAAAAGGCGTTGACTGTCCCAAACTGAGTTGTGTAGGTGAGGAAATGGGACAGAAAAGGCGTTGACTGTCCTAAACTGGATTGTGTAGGTGAGGAAATGGGACAGCAGAAGAGTTGTCTGTCCCAAATTGAGGTAGCCAGGTGAGAAAACGGGACAGCAGAGGAGTTGTCTGTCCCAAATTGAGGTAGCCAGGTGAGAAAACGGGACAGCAGAGGAGTTGTCTGTCCCAAACTAAGGTAGCCAGGTGAGAAAACGGGACAACAAAGGCGATGTCTGTCCCAAACTGAGGTACCTAGGTCAGAAAATGGGACAGGTTCAGGATGGAATCATAAAAAACCCAATCTTATATAAAGACTGGGTGACTGCTATATTCTTCATTAAGCGGCTTTTTCTTTTGAATCGGTAAATTGTAGGTTAAAGCAGCCTTCAAATCTGTATGAAGTAGATCTGAATGCTCTCTTTTTACATTTGAAATAATCGGCATATCCAATTCTTTTTTCTTTTTTCTTATGAAAGCTTGTCCGTTTTGGGACATTCCTAGAATTCTTATATAGGAAGCTTTTCTATTCTGTTTAGATAATTCATGGTTTGTAGTATTCGTCAGGATATGTAAACACATTCTTTGTAAGCGGGTCCACGTATATCTCTTCGTCTTCAACTCCTCCATAAAGGAATGAAAGCTTTGAGCCTCTAGGGAGATTTGTTTTAAACGGTATTCAATCCCTTCTTCCACTTCATAGATGTTTCTTAACTCTTCTAGTGATGCTGTCTGGATTCTGTATTGAAGGTATGGCCAGTAAAGTTCCCAGCTATGGAAGGTTCCAATTGCCTGTTGGTAGGAATGTAGTTCTTCATAGGTGGTTGAGGGAACGTATTGGGCAATTTGGGCTGAGTCTGACTGTTCTGTAGTATTAAAAATCGCCTTCCGGATACTGGTAGCACTAGCAATGGTTGCAGAAGCAAAATGTTCATCATGGTAGTGTGCATTTTTTCTGGTAATGGTAAAAGGCTTCATGTTTCCTTTTTGCTCAACTAAGGCTTTCACATAATGAAATCCAAGTATATTATTCGGCTTAGAAAGGTCCAGTAGATCGTCCTGATCCTTCTCTAATAAACTCACATATGCATTAGAGATGGCTTTTGGATAGCTATTGCCTTTCTTAACTTCCAGTTGAATTCTTTGTTGAATAGTTGCATCGTTATCATTAACAGCTTGAAGAGTATTTACGAAACTTGTAATGTTTCCAGATTCACTCCCAAAAGCAAAGGCATCACATTGAAGAGCTTCGAGTAAAGAGATGGCACCATTTGCAAATACTTCTGCCTGTTGAGTGGCAAATTGATAGGGGAGCTCAACAACCAAATCAATGCCCGCCTTTAATGCCATCTTTGTTCTGGCCCATTTTGAAACGAGAGCAGGTTCTCCTCTCTGAAGAAAATGTCCACTCATCACTGCAATAACGATATCAGCATCTGTAACTCTTTTTGATTCTTGTAGATGGAATAAATGTCCGTTGTGAAAGGGATTATATTCAACAATAACACCTACACTTTTCATCCTTTATCCTCCATAATTATGAAAAAGTTTAATAATAGCTTAACTTATTATTTATTGTAACAATAATTTCTGTTATCCTAAACAGTACTTGTTTCTATTTTCACTTTTCTAGTCATCTAGAATAATTGGAGTACAGATTGAGAAGAATGACGAATGTAAAGGAAAACATATTGACATTTAAAATTATGAAAGCTATAATAAGCTTTGTTGCCTTGAGGTGATGATATTGAAATGGTCTGTTATCCAGCTACAAAAACTCCGAGACAAGGGCTTGGAGATTAACGAAACAGTAGAACTTGAGAATGAACTAAAAAGGATAGACTCTCAAATTAGAGGGGCGTCACCTACTAAAGTGACGGGAAAAGCCGATATGAGTTCTAATAGAGTTACTTTTCACTTAACAGTAGAAGGTACTTTAACTCTACCTTGTTCTAGAACGTTAAAGGATGTTCATTATCCTTACCATATTGAGTCGAAAGAAACTTTTCTTTTACAATCAAATGGTTATGATAGTTTGGACGATTCGGACGAAGTACATCGCCTGGAAGGGGATGTGCTGAATTTAACACCTGTCCTTTTAGAAATGATTATTTCTGAAATTCCAATACAGGTATATGCTGAAGACGCAAAGAATGAAGATGACTTTCATCCGTCAGGTAAAGGATGGGAAGTTATCGGTGAAGCAGAAGAAAAAGAAAAGATTGATCCCCGTTTAGAAAAGCTTTCACAGCTAATGAACAATTCGGATCAAAACTGACTTTTTGATACATCTTTTAAGGAGGTGGGAAGAATGGCTGTACCTTTTAGAAGAACTTCTAAAACTAAGAAGCGACTACGTCGTACTCACTTCAAACTTCAAGTCCCTGGTATGGTAGAATGCCCAAACTGCGGCGAAATGAAATTAGCTCACCGTGTATGTAAGGCTTGCGGAACATACAAAGGTAAAGAAGTTGTTAATAAATAATGTCTGAAAACGCAAAGAGATTTTCTCTTTGCGTTTTTTGTATTGTAAATATATTTTCGGACAGGTGTGAGCTAGTTTTTGAAAGGAATGGGGTAGCCGAGGGGAGTGCCCGTTTCAAGAAGAGGAAACCAAAAACGGGAACTGGATCAGCCGAGCAGTGCCCGTTTCAAAAAGAGCAAACCGTAAACGGGAACTGAATCAGCCGAGTAGTGCCTGTTCCAAGTCAGGTAATCCGAAAACAGGAACTGAATCCGGAAGTAGTTTCCGTCGTAACAGCCCAATCAATAGCCTATATAAAAGAACTGAGGTGAACTCATTGAGTGACTATTCAATAGAAGAAAAGTTTCCACATACGATATTCTTCACGATTAAAAGAAAACAAGTCCACAATGCTATTAACTATCAAGTCATGCAAGGTTTTGAAGAAGTGATTGAACGAATCGAACAAGACCATCGTATCGCATTACTAGTTATTACCGGTGAAGGAGACAGAGCATTTTGTTCAGGTGGCGATTTACAAGCGTTTCACTCATTACATACTGCAGAAGAAAGCTATCAAATGCTAGAGAGAATGGCACATGTTCTATTTAAATTGGCCACACTTCCTGTTCCGGTTGTTTGTCTATTAAACGGTACGGCAGTTGGTGGTGGTATGGAAATCGCGACTGCCTGTGACATCCGATATGCAAAGAAAACTGCCAAATTTGGATTTATTCAAGCGAATCTTGCTATAACAACCGGCTGGGGTGGAGGGACCCTCTTTCTTGAAAAATTTCAACCCAATTTCGCACTGGAATGGTTACTAAAGGCAGACAAAAGGGATGCATCGGAGTTGTATGAAGCTGGGTTTCTAACTGGTTTGTTCGAGGGGGATCCTTTTGAATTATTTGCTAGAGAGTTTCAATCTGTTCTCAGCCACGAACCAGATGTAATGCGAGCCTATAAAAACATATATTTACAAAAGCTGGATAAATCTAGCTTACTAGATAGGATGTTAAAAGAAGCAGAAAATTGTTCAGTATTGTGGCAAAAAGACGCACACCATCTTGCGGTTTCCAAATTCTTGAACAAAACCTAAAGGTAAAAAAAATTTAGAAAATCCTTTGAAACTATGGAGGAAATCGTCTATCTATTCTACTAGTTGCATATATATAGGTATCCATGAAATTAGAGGGAGGGATGCCTATGACATCTACTAGGCAGGATGCGTGGACGAAAGATGAGGATGTTCTACTTTCAGAAGTGGTACTTCGCCATATTCGAGAGGGTAGTACGCAATTGCAAGCCTTTGAAGAAGTGGGGAAAAAATTATCACGAACCCCTGCTGCTTGCGGGTTTCGCTGGAACTCACTTGTTCGGAAACAATACAAATCTGGAATAGAGCTTGCCAAAAAACAGCGAAAAGAGAGAAAAAAGCAAAGGCAAGCAAATGGTAGACAATATACTGAGCATGCTAGTTCTAGTACAAGTCAAGAAGGTACTGTACCAAATCTAATCAGAAGTATTATCCATTCTCTTGAAGATATAGAGAGGCAATGGACTGAACATGAGAAAAATCTTGAGTTAGAAGAGAAAGTAAGTAAGCTTCAGCATGAAGTAGAAGGTGTGAAAAAAGAAAGAGATCACTGGCTAACAGAATACAAAACGTTGTTAGGGGTCATGGAAAAGGCTAGAAAACTTGTATACTTAGAAGAAGAAGTAGGGAAGAAAAAAGCGAAATCAGGAAAATGATATAAAACAAAAAACGAACCTTTTAATGGTTCGTTTTCGTTTGTATAAATGAATCTTATTATATTATTAATGCTGGATATTTTCTTTTTCTTGGTCTGGGTGCCATGTCAATGGATTCTCACTCAAGTCACGTGCCATATCGTAGTTGACTGGTTGGAAGCCCATTCTCTCCCAGAATCCTTGGGATTTTACACGACCATTCGTTTTAATAGGTAATCCAAACCCTTTAGCGAATTCTACTAGAGCTGTCCCATACCCTTTCCCTTGATAACTTGGAAGAACTTCTAATTTCCATAGTTCGAGGTAGTTTTGTTGTGGGTCGAAATAGCGGTCATACTTAGCATCCACTTGATACAGGCTCATACGTGCTACAAGTGTATCACCAAAATAAATTCCGTAGAATGGAGACTCACTGTCATTTTCAATAATGTTTGCTTGAAGGTCTTCCATCATGGACAATTCTTGTATACCGTATTCCTTAAACTTTTTGAATTCTTCCAACGTTTTATAGTTAACTTTTAATTTTTCAACTTTTAATTCCATTAAAAGTCCCCCTTAACCCAATACTATTTACATTCTTTTGATTGGTTTATTGTTTGGATGTTTCCGATAATTTAATTGTTAACTATATTATACAATAAATTCAACAAAGTTTGTGTATACAAAATATTGTAAGCGATTGCAAAAATGGAAGGAATTTATAAAAAAGTGTCGAAAACTATGAAGAGGTGTGTTGTGAAAGGGGTTTTTAGATTGAAAAAAATTCTAATAGCAAATCGGGGAGAAATTTCTTCTAGAATAATAAAAACTGCACACAAGTTAGGAATAGAAACGGTTGCTGTCTATTCCGAGGCGGACCAAGAGCTGCCGTTTGTGAAAGAGGCTACTTGCTCCTACTTAATTGGTGAGGGCCCTGTTCAAAAATCCTACTTAAACCAAGATAAAATCATTGAAATTGCGCAAAAGGAAAGAGTGGATGCCATTCACCCAGGATACGGATTGTTGAGTGAAAATGCTCCATTTTGCCGTAAAGTGATGGAACAAGGAATTACATGGATTGGCCCAAAACCTGAAGCGATTGGTTTAATGGGAGAGAAAATCGCGGCAAGAAAAGCAATGAAAGAAGCTGGAGTCCCCGTTGTTCCAGGAAATAGTACTTCCTTAGAAAGCGAGGAAGAAGCTGTTCAATATGCAAGAGAAATCGGCTATCCAATCATGCTAAAAGCTAGTGCTGGTGGTGGTGGTGTAGGGTTAGTGATTTGTCAGACAGAAGAAGAGCTTAAAAAAGCATTTACGTCTACCAAAGGAAGAGCAAAAGCATATTTCCAAAATGACGAAATGTTTATTGAAAAATATATTGAAAGAGGGCGTCATATCGAGGTCCAGATTGTTGCGGATTCATACGGGAATACCGTTCATCTCTTTGAAAGAGACTGCTCTGTTCAAAGAAGAAATCAAAAAGTGATTGAAGAATCCCCTGCAAAATCCATTGGAGAAGAGACGAAGAAAAGGCTATATGATTATGCCATTAAAGCAGCCTGTCATGTTGAATATGTGAATGCGGGAACCATTGAATTTATAGTAGATCAAGATGAGAACATCTATTTTCTAGAAATGAACACTAGACTTCAGGTTGAGCACCCTGTGACAGAAGCTGTCACAAATGTTGATTTAGTAGAATGGCAGATTCGGATTGCTGATGGAGAAAAAATCCCGTTAAGTCAAGAGGAGATTGTACAAAGAGGGCATTCTATAGAGTTTCGAATATATGCAGAAAACCCAGATACGTTATTCCCATCTCCAGGAACCATTTCTACATTGAAGTGGGGAGGGCTTGGAGAAGGAAGACTTGATGCAGGGTATGCAGAAGGCTCAACCGTTACTCCTTTTTATGATGCCATGATTGCTAAGTATATAGCAGTTGGTGCAACTAGAGAGGATTGTATTCAACAAGCGAATACCTTCTTTAGCGAAACAGTAATTGAAGGAATTAAAACGAATATTCCTTTACTACAAAGAATTATTTCACAAGAGTGGTTTAAACAGGGATTATATGATACCAAATCCTTGCAAGAGCTTTTGCTAATAAAAAAATAAACATTACATATTAATTAGGAGGATATGAACATGCAAGTAAACGCAACGATGGCAGGTACAGTAATGAATGTTTTAGTAACAGCAGGAGATGAAATCCAAGTAGGGCAAGAAGTATTGGTCATTGAATCAATGAAAATGGAAATCCCAATTGAGAGTACTGGGGCAGGAAAAATAACTGAAGTCCATGTACAACCTGGTGATTTTGTTAACGAGGGAGATGTACTCATTAGCTTTGAATAGATCAAACAAAATACTTGATTTTCAGACGTAAAAGGAGGAGTTTAACATGACAACAAAGAGTGACCGTGCATCCGAATTTTTGGAAAAACGGAATCAAGTTGTGAAGGGTGGACACCCCAAATATCATGAAAAATTAAAGATGCAAAATAAACTATTTGTTCGTGACCGTTTAAACCTTTTATTTGACCATGGTCAATACGAGGAAGATGGGATTTTTGCCAACTTTGAAGCAGGAGACCTTCCTGCGGATGGAGTAGTCACAGCCATTGGTAAGATCCACGGTCAAACAGTCTGCGTTATGGCAAATGATTCAACCATAAAAGCTGGTTCTTGGGGAGCAAGAACGGTAGAGAAAATCATTCGAATTCAAGAAACAGCAGAAAAGCTAAGAGTCCCACTTCTTTACCTAGTTGATTCAGCTGGAGCCCGTATCACGGATCAATTGGAAATGTTCCCAAACCGTCGTGGGGCCGGTCGGATTTTCCATAACCAAGTGAAGCTATCTGGGAAGATTCCGCAAATTTGTCTCCTTTTTGGACCATCAGCAGCAGGTGGGGCCTATATCCCTGCTTTTTGCGACATGGTCATAATGGTGGACCAAAATGCCTCTATGTACCTCGGTTCACCACGAATGGCCGAGAAGGTAATTGGTGAAAAAGTGACTTTGGAAGAAATGGGTGGAGCAAGAATGCACTGCTCAGTTAGCGGTTGTGGGGATGTGTTGGCGTACAATGAGGAGGAAGCGATTGAATATGCGAAAAACTATTTATCTTACTTCCCAGCAAACTACCAACAAAAAACCAAAGCTATTGAGCCTATGAAACCGAAGGAAACAAAGGAACTGGATTCACTTATACCGAAGCATCAGAATGCACCGTTTGATATGTATGAGTGTATTGATGCTCTGATTGATGAAGGTAGCTTTTTTGAAATGAAGAAGTTGTTTGCTCCCGAGTTGATTACTGGATTTGCAAGAATGGATGGCAAAGTTGTGGGGATTGTTGCGAACCAACCGAAAGTAAAAGGTGGAGTCCTATTCGTAGACTCTGCTGATAAAGGGGCACGTTTTATTCAATTGTGTGATGCCTTCCACATTCCGTTACTCTTTTTAGCGGATGTTCCTGGCTTTATGATTGGAACAAAGGTGGAAAGAGCGGGGATTATTAGACACGGAGCAAAATTGATATCTGCCATGAGCTCAGCGACTGTACCTAAAATTTCAGTTGTAGTACGTAAAGCATATGGTGCTGGACTATATGCAATGGCTGGACCTGCGTTTGAACCAGATTGTTGTATTGCATTACCAAGTGCACAAATAGCTGTAATGGGACCGGAAGCAGCAGTGAATGCCGTCTATTCCAACAAGATTGAAGGAATAGAAGATCCAAAAGAGAAAATAGCTTTCGTACAAGAGAAACAGAAGGAATATCAGGAAACGATTGATATTTATAAATTGGCTTCTGAACTGATAGTAGATGAAATTGTCCATCCGAATCAGCTTAGAGATGTCTTAATCAAACGTTTTGAATACTACTCAACCAAAGACGTGACCTTTACGGACAGAAAGCATCCAGTTTATCCAGTGTAAACTAGTGAAGCCGGTCCCTCAATAGATGAGGGCCGGCTTTTTGTACAAAGATAAGAAAGTATAAATTTTGGGTCTACCGCAGTCTTTTGGGCTGTGGTATTTTCAATTTATGGAGAGGAATATTCTTAGACAAATCTTTTTTGATGAACA